>JAFGGA010000124.1 GCA_016930835.1 Deltaproteobacteria bacterium | reverse complement strand
ATGGAAGAAGGCGATTTCAGCACACTGGTTTTTAATGCCATTATGAAGGAAGTGTACAAGAGGTTTAATACCGAAAGGTTGAATAATATTTAAAATGGATATAAATAACCTTTCTGAAAAACTTCGTAACATCTAAATAAATAGGGGTAAATATCTGGATTCCCCGATCAAGTCGGGGAAAGACAGAAATGCCAAAAGCTTGGTAACACCGGTCATTCCGCGACCGCGGAATCCAGGTATTTATGTTCATTCTATTTTGAGACCCTTAATATAAAAGTCCAAAGCAAAATTTATAAGGAGAGTAAACAATGAAAAACGTAGAGATGAAGTTGGAAGGGAATATCATGACGATTAAAGTGGATATTACAAAGGAGTTTGGTCCTTCCTCATCAGGGAAAACCATCATTATCGCGTCGACTGAAGGGAATATTTCCATTCCGGAAAGGGATGAGATAAAGATCGGGTTGAATGTTTATAAGAAAAAATAGAAGCACAGGGGAATGGACTCGTAATCGGATACAGAAGGGCTGCATGATGGTGACCTGCCCGCAAACATTGCGAATTTCAAGGCAATAAATTCTTCTTCTCAACCTGTTAATATTTACGGTTCTCTTTTTACACAGCCAGCACTGATTCTTGATATTGGATAACGGAGGCATCGCCGGTAATGAACAGCATCCCTTCTGAGCGGGCTTGAGCGAGCAGGAGGCGATCGAAAAGGTCTTTATGAAGCGGCGGCAATGAATCAACCCTCAAGGCATGTTCAGCCGTTACGGGGAGTTCAGTATATCCATGCATAACGAGCATCTTCCTCAAACGATACGGATCGACCTTGAAATCTTCACGTCCAAGTCCCAGCTTAATAACAATCTCCCAGATACTTGCCGCACTGAAAAACAGACTATTATCGGGTGCCGTTAAAAGGGTTCGTGTTGTTTCGGAAAGTTTTTCCGGCTGCCCGGCCGTCCATAGGAGAATATGTGTATCAAGCAGCAGTTTCACGATGACTTGCCTTCAAAAAGCTGCATGATTTCCGGCGTCCCCAGAGAATCAAAATCATCATGATAACGTCCGTAAAAAAGTAAATAACTTGACAGTCTGAATATAACATCTATTCTTCCGCTTGTCAGGATAATGATGCGCATATTCCTGGTATGTGATAAGGCCATAATCGTCGCGAGAATGCCAAAAATTACGGCAATAAGAAGCAATTGACAGCACATGCATGCTTAACCGGTTCAGGAGGCCAGCGGATTGCTAAACACAGCCGTTTTTCCAAGCTCAAATTCTATCTCCAGCAACCTGTTATACTTGGCCATGCGTTCGCTGCGGCAGAGAGAGCCTGTTTTGATCTGTCCGCCGCTCATGGCGACGGCAAAATCGGCAATGAAGGAGTCTTCGGTTTCGCCCGAACGGTGAGAGATGACAAAGCCCCAGCCCGCTTTGCGGCAGAGATTCACAGCCTCAATGGTTTCCGTGACCGTACCGATTTGGTTCAGCTTGATGAGTACGGCATTGGTGGCTTTCTCTTGAATGCCACGTTCGATAAACCTTGTGTTTGTCACATAGATGTCGTCGCCGACGATCTGGACCTTTGCACCCAGGGCCGCAGTTTGCCCGCGAAAGCCTTCCCAGTCATTTTCATCAAGGCCGTCCTCAATGGAAACAATGGGGTATTTCTCGACCCAGCTTCGATAGAAGTCCGTCATCTCGGAGCTGTTCTTCTTGCCCTGTCCAGATTTGCTTAAATCATAGACCCCTTGATCAAAAAAAGAGCTTGCCGCCGGGTCAAGGGCAATGGAGATATCTTTCCCAGGCCTGTAGCCTCCGGCCTCGATGGCTTCAACAATGACCTCGCAGGCCTCATTGTTGCTCTTGAGATTAGGCGCAAAGCCCCCTTCATCGCCGACGCTTGTGTTGTAACCTCTCTTTTTGAGGATTGACTTGAGGGCTTGGAAAGTTTCAGCGCCGTAGCGCAGGGCTTCCGCAAAGGTGGGCGCTCCGATGGGCATCACCATGAATTCCTGGAAATCCACGCTGTTATCCGCGTGTTTGCCGCCGTTGAGGATATTCATCATGGGCATGGGGACGCGGAAGGCCCCAGGCCCTCCAAGGTAGATGTACAAGGGGAGCCCCGCTGTCGCCGCCGCTGCGCGGGCCACGGCCATGGAGACACCGAGAATGGCGTTGGCGCCCAGTTTTCCCTTGTTCGGGGTTCCATCGAGATCGATCATCATCCGGTCGATTTCAGCCTGGCGGGTTGGGTCCATCCCCACTATGGTCGGGGCGATCACTTCATTGACATTCGTAACCGCTTGCAAGACCCCTTTCCCGCCGTAACGTCCTGTGTCGCCGTCACGCAGCTCAACCGCCTCATTTTCACCGGTCGAAGCCCCGGAAGGGACAGAAGCCGAAACGCTCAAGCCGTTATCCAGGACAACGAATACACGGATGGTCGGATTGCCTCGCGAATCCAAAATCTCCATAGCGTACACTTTAGTTACTTTGTATTTCATGGTTTATCCTCCATCAAAAAAATACCCTGCCAGGTGGTTATCCTGCAGGGCATATAAATAAAAAACCCACCCGGATTTCAGGTGGGGTAGTATTATTACTCCTACCCCGAGTGAAATTTGAGGCAGAAGTCATCATCCCTTTTTACAGGGCGGTTAATGGCAGACTTCATTGCCAGATAACTTATTGTTTTCATTACATCACATAAGGATATCTGTCAAGGGGTTTTTACAGGAAAACATTGTTCCTCTGAGGATTCATGGCCGCAAAAATAAATGAGATCTGATTTAGAAGCATTTTTTGACTTGACGTTTTTGGACTGTTTTTATCGGTTTACTTTTATCTTTGGGGATGGAGTTCCTCTTCATAACCGCCCAGGCCGGGCTGATGACTCCTACCGCGCAGGCTGCTGCAGCGGTAGGGTCGCTAAAATGCGAAAAACTACCCGTTGTGAAGCGGGTTTTTTTACGCCTGCGCCATCGCCTGGAAGGTATTTATGAAAGGAGGATTCCATCATGGAACATATCTTTGCGATCGCCGCCCTTTGGTTTGGGTTGGCTGTTATCTCTTCTGTTATCGCCCTTCTATTTTCTTCGTGCCGGGACATTTGTTTCGCTGCCGGCGCTGATTTCAACCCTGGTCGTCTTTCTGCTTCTCCTGGGAGGGAAGGTGATCTCGAAAATATTTGGCTTATACCCGATCATAGGACAATTTCGCCGTAAGAAAGACGAACGATGGTATTATACTCTGATGATGTCAACAGGACTGACATTCGGAACGATCTCAGCCTTGTATGGATTTTCACATAACATCGTAACACAGGAACAGTATTCCTTCCTGGTCGCGGTGGTCATAACGAGCGCCGTGGTCCCGACATTGATTGCGGGTCTCTTTTTTTTGCCCCGCCATCTGCTGCCAAAAGCGGAAAAAGCCACAGAATCATTGCCTGCGGAAAATGGTTTAAGTGATGAGGGATAGGATATATGAGCATTATTCGGAAAAGAAGTATGTTAGCGGATATTTTTATCCTAAAAACCGGACTGATGAGTCTGCTGATAGAATTTATTATCAAACATCCGGACGTTATGAAATGGAAACTATTTCTAAAGCCAATGTCCGTTTTTCCCGCAAAGATCAGCAAAAGCTATGATGGTAAAATAGCGGAGATGGGGGAAGATTATCAGGCGACTTTTGAAAAAGGTTTGACTCGAATAGAAAAAAAGCCCTGGAAAATTCTTGATTTATGTGCCGGAACCGGATTTGCCGCGTTTGCTACTTCAGATCCTTTTCCTGATGCGACGGTTGAGGCTATCGATCAAAGTGAGAAAATGATAAAGATTGCGATGCAAAAAGCTGGCGAAAAGGATGTAGATGCCATTCAATTCAAGATTGGAAATGTTGCCACTTTATAATACAATGATGGTATATGTGACTTATTCTTAAAACGCAGGAGAGACAGATTATCAGAAGAACCATTTTATCTTATTGCGGTTTGTATATTCAAAATGCATTGGCCTTTGGTATCAACGGCATCGGAGGCATTTATGCTATTTCCCATATCGGGGGTTGAGGTTCATCCGGTTATTCCTTTTGTGGCGGCTTTTGTCATTTCCTTTTTCACTTCAATGGGTGGTGTGTCCGGCGCTTTTCTCCTTCTTCCTTTTCAGATTAGTATATTGGGATATACAGCCCCGTCAGTAAGTGCCACCAATCAAGTGTTTAACATTGTTGCGATTCCGAGCGGTGTTTACCAATATATTCGTGAAGGCCGAATGCTGTGGCCTCTCACGCTGGCGGTTATCATTGGGACGCTGCCGGGCGTGTTCATTGGGGCGTGGATTCGCATTGAGTATCTACCTGATCCAAAAGCATTTAAATTTTTCGCTGCGCTCGTCCTTCTATATATAGGCTGGCGACTCGCTATGGATATTCTACAAAACAGGACATCAAAGACAACACCCGTCAAATCCAATCAATCAGGCGTGTACCATACGCTGCGAGTCACTTTATCCACATTTAAGAAAGTGGAATTTGAATTCGGCGGCGAGACATATGGTTTCACCCCTTCTATTGTGTATTTGTTATGCTTTTTGGTCGGCATCGCAGGTGGAATTTACGGGATAGGAGGCGGCGCCATCGTTGCACCCTTCTTTGTGGCTATCATCGGTCTTCCTGTTTATGCGGTTGCAGGCGCAGCATTGTTGGGGACTTTTGTGACGTCCATTGCAGGAGTGATTTTTTTTCACTCATTGGCGCCACTCCATCCCGAGATGTCCATATCTCCGGACTGGCAATTGGGAGTACTATTTGGCCTTGGTGGATTTATCGGTATGTATCTGGGGGCACGAACCCAAAAATTTATCCCAGCCAGAGTCATCAAAGGAATATTATGCGTATGTGTTTTGATGACCGCAGGAAAATATATAGTGGATTTTTTTATTTAACTTTTACCCTTCGTTGGCGATATAACGTATTCATTCCATTCCCTTTCTTAGACACCTGTGTTTTTATCATTTAATAACTCAATGACACCCTCTCCGCGAAACATTACTGGAACAGCCCCTAATGTATTATTCCAAAAAAAATGATGATTTGTAGACATCGATTCGGAAGGAATATTTACGCACAAGATGTGGTTCATTTAAGTTAATAATAGTTATTATGTGTATTTTAAAAAAATATTGTTGACAAAATATTTTTATCTTGATTAAAAGCCTTTTATAGTTACCAATAGCCTTTACCGAGAGCCATAAAAAGCTCTTTTTTAATGCAATGGCTTATGCCTAAATTGATATAAAGGCGCATAAATAATTACATCTATTGTTGAAAAGGAGGAACGATGAAAGTTGAAAATATGATTGCAATATTATTGGGTTTATCATTGATGATTGGTATCGGCCTGATTTCTCGACCTGGAAATGCCGAGCCCCAAGGGAAACTAGTGATGTTTCATGCGGGCAGCCTCTCAGTACCTTTTGAGACCATGGAAAAGGCCTTTGAAGCCAAATATCCAAAAGCGGACCTTCAACGAGAAGGAAGCGGCAGCCAGGCCGCGGCCCGGAAGATATCCGAGTTGAAAAAGCCCTGTGACATCATGGCATCCGCCGACTATACGGTTATTGATAAGCTTCTTATCCCCGATTACGCGGATTGGAATGTCCGGTTTGCCACCAATCAGCTTGTACTCTGTTATACGGATCAAAGCAGATTCGCCCAAGAGGTAAATGTCAACAACTGGTATGAAATCCTTCAACGGAAGGGAGTTGTCTGGGGGCATTCCGACGCCAATCTGGATCCCTGCGGGTATCGATCCCTGATGGTCTTGCAGTTGGCGGAAAAGTACTATAATAAGCCGGGGATTAATGACAAAATGATCGCCAACCGGCCTAAAGAAAATATCCGGCCAAAATCCGTGGAGCTGATCTCTTTGCTTCAGACCGGCAACATGGATTATGCGTGGGAATATCTGTCCGTGGCGGTCCAACACGGCCTTAGATATATTGTACTTCCCGATCAAATAAACCTGGGGGACTACACCCATGATAAGTTTTACGCCAGTGCCGTGGTCAAGGTCACCGGTAAAGATCCTGGAACGTATATGGATATGAAGGGCGGATCTATTACCTATGGGATAACCCTTGTTAAAACGGCCTCCAATAAAGAAGCAGCCATTGCTTTTTTAAAATACATGCTTGATCCGCAGGGTGGTCTGAAGATCCTTAAAGATCAAGGGCAACCTCCTTTCATCCCATGCAGGGTCCCGACCTCGCAAATGAAGACCGCGCTACCCAAGGAACTCATTGCTTTGGTGGAAGTTAAAAATTAACGGAAATAAAAAGATGAAAAAGAAGGAGCCATTCTTCTGGATTACGCTCTCTTGTGGTGCCATTATCATGGCGTTCATCCTCATCCCCCTGATCGAAATGATGACGGCTCCCTCTTTTTCAATGCTTAAAGAGACCCTTAAAGACAAGGATGTAATGCGTTCGATCTGGTTGAGTATTTACGCTTCCGGATCGGCAGCCATGATATGTCTTATATTCGGAACGCCGCTCGCCTATTTCCTTGCCCGAACCGATTTCAAGGGGAAGCGGTTCGTGGAAAGCATCATCGACCTACCCATTGTTATTCCTCATCCCGTTATCGGAATCGCCATTCTTAGTGTGGCGGGAAGAAATCATCCTATCGGGCAGCTCTTAAGCGAACTCGGCATCCGCATTATGGGGAGCGTGACCGGGATTATCACGGTCCTAACCTTTGTGGGGCTTCCTTTTTATATCAACGCCGTAAAAGATGGTTTTGAGGGGGTATCACAGCGATTGGAAAAGGTCTCCAGAAGCCTTGGGGCTTCCATGTTCAGCACCTTTTTTCGAATCACGTTACCCCTTGCATGGCGAAGTGTTGTTGTCGGTTTTATTATGTGCAGTGCGCGTGCCATCAGTGAGTTCGGGGCCGTCGTAATCGTCGCCTATCATCCGATGATCGCACCGGTCATGATCTATGAGCGGTTTGAGGGCTATGGTCTGAAATATTCCCAGCCTGTTGCCGTATGGCTGGTCGGCATCTGTCTTTTATTATTTCTGGTATTACGCCTTCTAACATTATCGAAAACCAAAGAAAGATGATCATTGTCAAAAACCTATATATCGATCTTTCTCATTTCCATCTCGTGGATATTAACCTGGAGATACGGGAAAACGGATTTTTTGCCCTAATGGGTCCGACGGGTGCGGGAAAGACGGTCCTTCTTGAGGCCATAGCGGGTTTATTGCCTCTGAATAAAGGACGCATACTGATCAATGATAAAGATATCACTGACCGTCCACCAGAAAAAAGAGGCATTAGTATTGTCTATCAGGATCACGCCCTTTTCCCCCATATGACGGTCAAAGAGAACATCACTTACGGACTCCATTTTCATAACATAGACAAAAATAAGGCTGAAAAACACCTGGAAGATCTAATATCACTGCTGAACCTTTCCCATTTAACCCGACGTCTCCCCGTGAACCTGAGCGGTGGAGAGAAGCAGCGGGTCGCGTTGGCAAGGGCGCTCATGATAGATCCCAAGATTATTTTGCTGGATGAACCCTTTTCAGCCCTTGATCCGTCTTTTAAGGAAGATGTTTTGAATTCATTAAGAAACCTCCATCAAACATCATCCGCGACATTCCTCATGGTCACCCATGATTTCTCCGATGCCTTGTTTTTGGCCGACCGTGCCGCTGTCATCAACAAAGGTAGAATCGAGCAAATCGGTGACATCAAGGATATATTTCAAAGGCCCAGAACCCCTTTTGTCGCCGATTTTATGGGAATGAAGAATATTTTTCCAGCAAGTTTTAATGGAAAAACGGCATTGATCGATCGTATACCCATAGAATTAGCGAATAACCCTGATATGCGATGCCGATACATCGCTATTCGACCGGAAGATATCGTAATAAGCCGAGAGAAGATGGTCTCCAGTATGCGGAATTCTTTAAGAGGTAAAATCACCAATGTCATTGATCAGGGATTCACGTACGAGGTTCATGCGGACGTAATGGGGGTTATGTTTAAGGCGTTGATTACTAGAAATGCACTTATTCAATTGGATGTACAGAAAAACGCAGAAATATTTGTTTCGTTTAAGGCCTCATCGGTTCATTGTTTTTGAAATCGAAGTTATGTTTTGGCATTAAAGGATTCCAAAGGTTGATGAAGTTGTTTTTTAATAATCAAACTTGATGGTCTCGTAAAAAGTCGGAAAATACGCATTTTTGTCATTCCGGCGAAGGCCGGAATCCAGTCTTTTCAGATAGTTACATGGACTCTGGACCCCGGCCTTCGCCGGGGTGACGACTTTTT
>JAFGGA010000123.1 GCA_016930835.1 Deltaproteobacteria bacterium | reverse complement strand
GACCGTAAGCTAGAAAAAAATAATTTTTTTCTAATGGAGAAATATTTTCTCTTGACTTACTTTCTCATAGGCGTCATTCCGGACGAGCGGAGTAAGGCGTAGCGAGATCCGGAATCCAAAAACGCACTGTAATTTCAAAAACCTCTAGATCCCGGCTCTCGCACCATTTCATGGGCTTGTCTGGAATGACAAATTACGACAAAGCTCCTTGTGACAGGTAGATTAATTACCGCTCAACCGAAAATACATTTTATTCGGGATTTATGTCCCATGGGATAATTTATTCAAAAAATGTCCTATAGTCAACTTAAGAAATGTGCTATGGGGCACATCTAGGCCGGTCTAAGAATAACATACTGCAATTACTATACAATTTATTTTGGTACAGTCCATGCTTTCTGTGATGGTGAGAAAGTTGATGGAGAAAAAATGAAGTGGATGGAAACAATCAGGGTCCAATCGGCAACCGGTAAGGATCAAACCACCTTGCGGGAACTGATTTTTTTAAAAAGTGAGATTAAAAGAGATTTCGGTTTTCAAGGATTGCGGGATGTAATGGTTTCAAGCCATGTCTCAATCCCCGGATGTTTCGTCCTGATGTTGTTTTGGGATACCGATAATCCTCAAGCAAAGGGAAGCCCTATAGGGATGAGTCTTGCGCAAAGCCTGAAGAACTTTGGCCTTGTGGATCATTCGGTGTGGATTGAAAATCATAAATAAAAAAGGAGAAAAAATGCGCTGTCAAAAAAAGAGAACAAGATATCAATTAGGACTTGAGACATCAAGCGCCGCCTATTGGACGATTCGAATGATTCATGACAACCCCATTCTTCCCCTTATCAGGAACCCATACAAACTTCTGGATGCGGCAGGTTTAAAAAAGGAACAAACCGTGTTTGAGGTTGGATGCGGTCCGGGCTTCTTCACCATACCTGCGGCAAAGATTGTTGGAGATCAAGGGCATGTGTATGCATGCGATATCCAACCGCGTTTTGTGGCTAGGGTGAAGGAAAAAATGGAAAAGCAGGCCCTGAAGAACATCACGCCGATGTACGTCAATGCCTCCAATACCGGCCTGCCTGACAAGAGTGTCGATCTGGCCTTTATATTCGGTCTTCGTTATATCGCCGGTGGACTGGACAACATGCTATTAGAACTTCTTCGCATTCTAAAGGACCAGGGAATCCTTTCCTTTGAGAAGACCAAGGGAAAAGAGGAAAAAATGATCGAGGAAATGGAAGGCAGAGGATTTGTTTACACCGGGAAGCAGGGCCGAATCTTCCTGTTTCAGAAGAAAGGAGAGTAAGATCATGAAAAAAAACACTATAAACTTCTGGATAGACTTTATCCTGCTTATTGAATTTATGCTAGTCGTCTTGACCGGGGTCGTGCTACGCGAATTTCCTGGCGATCTCAGCGGATATACAGTCCTGGGGCTACCCCGAAAAGATTTTGCGGACCTCCACTGGATGCTGTCCCTCCTGATGATTCTCTTTCTTTTCACCCACATGGTACTCCACTGGAGCTGGGCCAAGGCGGCATCCTTAAAGATGCTTCGAATTTCTCCAAAGGTCCTCGCCGTATCCGCGATTGTTCTTGTAGTTTTATCTATGGTTCTTGCCCCGGTTTATCTCACCAAGGACCTGCCGGATCAACGAAAGTCGCAGAATGACCTTTTTAAGCCTGAGCTTTCCGTTGAATCAGTGGTCTCTTTTAATAAAGTCGATAGCGAGAACACGTACACCGGATCGATGGATAACTGATGGATAATCATAAATACAGGACAGTCATAAGGGGGAGTCGGATTATGAATAAAATAACCAAAAGGAGATTTTTGAAAACCGCAGCTGTCGTTACGGTTTTCGGGGCAGGCGGTCGATATTTTCTGAACAAGATGACAGAGCCGGAGTTGGGCGGTACGCTGGGGTCGCGAGTAGGAACGGCAAAGCGCATTCTGGCTGTCAGTGATGTAGGTGCCCATTTCCCAGGACAGGATGCTCGTTAACGTGGATGTGGGAAAGCTTGTCGAACCATACATGCCATCTTCAACAAGCGTTTCTGAAATACAATATTGATCTTGAGACTATATTTCAGCCTGATTTGCCGCACACCAAGTATCAGATTCTATGGGTTGAAAATCCGTGTGTCACGAAAAACCCCGGGAGATCGCCATCAAGGAGGCCAGGGTACGCGGCATCGGTTTATGGTAGTTGATCCCAGAAAGATCACCTATCAGGCTTTCGGTACCATCATAGATTCTGACGGAATGAAATCCTTGTTATGTAGGATAGAACAATTGACATAGAGAGATTCTCCTCTACCTATGTAACGAACCTCCATTTATTCGATTCAGGGAAAGATGTCGGATAGTCCAAAAATATAAGAGAACATTAAAATAAGATATGGACAAATCGTATCGGAAAAATATAATAAGAGATCCGGGTTAGGTCCTTTTATCAAATGCGGGACTGGCTTATGCCCGGCTGAAGGTATTGAAAAGATATCTTTTTTAGAGAAAGGAGGCCAAAATGCATTATGAAGATCTTTTTCATCTAGTTCAAAAAAGAAGGAGCTTCCGTAGGTTCAGGCCGGAACCGATACCAAGGGAAATGGTTCGACAAGTCCTTGATGTGGGCAGGCACGTCCCTTCCGCAGGAAACGCCCAGCCATGGGAATTCGTAGTGGTCGAGGATGAAAAAATGAAGAAGGATATTACCATGAATATCGTTCGGGACGGGGCTAGAAGTCTTGAGAAGGATCCAACCATGTATGTTGAGGTTGCGGTTCAGCCGCATCTACACACCGCCCCTGTTCTGATCCTGGTTTGCGGTGATCCGCGATTGCATGCGACCTTCCCGGTCTGGCTTGATGGAAATATACTGGTGCGCCAGAGTCTTGCCATCTGTATTTATGCCATACAACTTGCCGCTGAAAGCCTTGGATTGGCCACTGCGTGGGCAACCATACAGGGTGGTTCCCGGGAGATGGCGATCAAAGAACTTTTGGGTATACCATCCGGCTATATCTTGGATCACATTATACCATTGGGTTACGCCGATGAAGAAAAAGAGAAAAAAACCAAGCCCCTGGCTCCTGTCCTGGAAAGGGCACCCCGTCGGAGAGCGCTCGATGAAATGGTTCACTATGAACATTACGATATGAACAAATACAGATCAGATGACGAGCTTAAGAAATTTATCTGGTCTGAATCAGTAACTCGAATTCCTCGCTTTTGAGATCGATAGATAGGAACACATTGACGGATCTATCGGATGAGGCAAGTTAAGGAATTTGGCCTGATTCTTTATCCCGGTATAAGAAATAGTAAAGAATGATTGTCGCAAGGACCACCGCGGCCATGATCAAATACAAACCGCCGTATCCCGTAAACGGGACCAATGACCCGAATACATAGGGTCCGACGCCGAACCCTATGTCAAGAAACATATAATAGGTGGCTGTTGCCAGTCCAAGTCGGTTGGATGGTGCCCCCTTTATTGCGATTGCCTGACCACAGGACAGAAAATTACCATAGCCCAGGCCGATGATTGCACCGGCCAGTAACAAGGTCAATCCATGGTCGGTCCGACCCAGCAGATACATGCCTATCGCAAAAAACAATAGGCAAGGGTAGATAACGAAATTTGCCCCCTTTGTGTCAAGCAAGCGGCCGGAAAAAGGTCTTGTAACAATGACCATAACGGCATAGACAACAAAGAAGAGGCTTGCCGCTTTTTCAAGATGAAGTTCCTGGCTGTACAATGATATAAAACTCAGCACTGCCGAATAGATGAAACCGACAATCAATACGATGATGGAAATCGGTATAGCCGTCGATTCAAGAAAGCTTGAATGGTGAGTACCTTTCGCTGCTTGCGTCACCTCCTGTTTTGCTGATTTGCGAGCAGGCTGGCTGATGATAAAAGACACGCCAAAACCAACAGCGGCTATTATTGAAGAAATCAGAAAAATCATCCTGAAATCCATATGCTGGCTCATCAAGATCCCTACCAAAGGACCTAACGCGGTTGCCAGTATCTGACTCATGCTGTAATAGCCGATGCCTTCCCCTCGTCTCTTGTCGGGGATAATCTGGGCGACGATGGTCCCGGTAGCCGTGCTTGCGACCCCGTAAGCCGCTCCATGGAAAAATCTGATGACAACCAACAGCACCAAGTTGACGGCGAAAAAATAAGAAGCGGATGTAACGATAAAAAAGAGTGTACCGGTGATCAAAACTTTTTTGCTCCCCACATCCTCCACAATACGCCCGGTCAAAAGCCGTCCTATCAAAATACCGATTATAAAAATTCCAGAAACAAGCCCTGCCATGCCCGTGGAAGCACGGAATTTATCAACAGCATAAGCGGCGATGGTGGCCATCAACAGATAAAAGACCATGTATATCAAAAAATTGGTGAAAGCGATTAGGATAAAATCTTTTGTCCACAGCCTTTCTTTAACCATGTATTTTCCCTTTCCGCAGATGAAGACCCGTGTCTTCTTTGTGTCGGGTTTGTGATGGATTTTATGTGATTTTTCTAAGCTTTTTGGGTAAGATAGCATACCGATGAAAGGGGCTGCAACCTAATTTATCGGTTCCCGGTTTGTTCGGGGAATCCAGAAGTTTTTGATTAAGCTTTGAATCTATGGATTCCTGATCCCGCCTCGCTCGTCAGGAATGACGGGTGTTGCATATTCCTCGCTTTGGGCAGATATCATCGATTGAAGGTATGGACAGATGCTCTATGATTGAAATGGCAGAGATGGGTTCGTGATTTTTTGTCATCCGTATTCCCAAAATTATCAACAGGATGAGATCCCTTCATATTGATCAATGCATCGGCCCAGATTCTTTCCTGCTCTTTTTCACGGGCCTCCATCCATACTTCGACTGGAACCGCTTCTTTCCTCAAATAATCAATATGCCAAACGCATTTCTTGTCTTTAATCAAATGGCGATAAATTTTTACACTTGTTACTAATCGACCTTTCCCAAATAGGTACCCCATTTGGAGGAACCCCATGTTCTTAAAAGCCTTTTCTGACGAACACTTTCTCATTTTGAGATCCATAGTTTGCGTTCATCAGGGAAGGGATCATTTTCGATTCGGCAATCCTTATCGAAAATCATGGTGGAACGATCTTCACTTGAATAGTTAGGCCATTGTGGGATCCCTCCATGATTCGGATCGCCGTTTTTAGCGAAAGCGATCCATGCATTGCTCATTCTCAATGCAAGCTGAAAACGTTCAGGTGAATTCCCAAGGATATCCACCGGAGGATCGATATTATTAAAAGCAAAGGGTATCTCCAAGGTGTGTGTTGCCTTTAACATACCTTGCATAGCCGGACTCTCCCAGGTAAATAGGTACATGAACACCGGAGCTGTCCCACAAGCGATCTTTCGTTCCGCTAGAAGAATTGAACTCATGCGCATTTGATCCGTTGTAACGGCTATGAGGATATCATGCGGTGTCGCCTTCGGCCGAATGCGACGATAACCGGCGATCATTTCATCCACATTATCAGGGGAAAGATTTCCTCCCCGTCGTCGATTAAAATTGTCAACAATGCGTTGGCGCATGGTTTCCTCATCATATTTTCCAAACGCCGGGTCCCGCATCATCATGAAAGTCATTTCATCTTTGGTGGTCCCGATGATCAAAGGGATTTTAGAGACCGTTGGCGCTGCAACAGGATCAAAGGGTTGCACCGGCATGGTCCGACCGTCTACCAAAGGCGTAAAGTAATCGCCACCCGGGATAAAAGAACCTTGGGCCATTTTCAACCAGGCTGAATAAATCGTATTTGCGCGCATTTGATGAAGAACATGAACACGGGCCGAATTTAACCCGACCATATCGAGAAGATTCCTGGCAGAGTTGGTGGCATATTCAACGGTCTGCGCCCTTAAACCCGGCCCGCTCTGAATGATGGCCTTATGAAACAGGCCCTCCGCCCCGGGCATAGCCATCAAATAACTGACTTTTGACCCGCCTCCGGATTCCCCGAAGATCATTACATTTCCGGGGTCCCCACCAAAGGCTTCAATATTGTCACGCACCCATTCAAGGGCGGCAATCAAATCGAGCATACCCGCATTGCCCGATCCCGCATATTCTTCCCCGGCTAGTTCTTCCAGATGAAGATAACCGAATACACCGAGACGATGATTGACCGTAACAATGACTACCTCGCCGGTGCGCGCGAGATTTGTACCATCAATCGCCGGGATATGATTGCCGGAACCGTTTACAAATCCACCACCATGAAGCCATACCATGACCGGTCTTTTGCCGTTGTCATTGAAACCGCTCGTCCATACATTGAGAACCAGGCAATCCTCACTCATTGAGTCGACACCTTCCGCACCCAAGATAGTTATAGTCGTATGGTTCTCAATGGCTTGCCAACATGACGGGCCATAACGGGTTGCATCTTTGATGCCGGTCCAGGGTTCGGGGCGAGTAGGCGGTTTAAAACGGTTTTTTCCACCGGTTGGACCCCCATAAGGAATTCCCCTAAAAGAATAAACTCCGCCTTCTTTGCGCCCTCGTAATTTACCGATTGTGGTGTTAATTATCGTACCTGTCATAATCATTTCCTTAAAAATGCACCCTCTCCCTTTAATGTATTCAATTCAAGCGGGGAAATATGGATAAACACAAAAAGGATGGAAGAGAGTGCACTAATCCTGTCCGCTCAATGAGGGAAAAATAGAGGGAGGATTCGTTAATTCAATATTTTATTCAAAATATGCGCAGTCGCTTTATCAATTTGAGCCTCATGATCCGATACATACATAGCGCCCGTGCTGTACGCGACATTTTTTTCCAAGATATTCTCGGCTATTGATTTAAGGGGTACCATGACTATATTATCGATAATCTGTGGATTAAGAACGAGCTGGGTGATGGCATCATCATTAATAACCATAATTGGTGTATCGATCGTTAAAATTCCGATTTTATCAGCATGCCGGATTTTTATATTTCCATTCTCATCCGACCATTTTACTTTTACCTTGAACACATCGTTTATAAAGCTTAATGGAACCAGCAATCTATCGGCTCTCTCTTCCACAGGAACTCGTTCTCCTGCAGGTGGATCAACCGGTTCAATAATAATGGGCGCGACTTCCATTTCAATAATGTTGCCGTCAACCAGGGCATACGGGGTGCCGACTAATAATGCAACTCCCTCATTACATCCCATATCGATCATGGAATGAAGCCCATGATATTTATGGAATCGATTTTTAGGTCCCTTTAGTTTTATGATTCGTCCATCAGCGCTACGCGCGAAGCGACTGAAAAAATCGTTCCATATAACATTTGCCGCACTCTGATTCAAGCCATGCTTTCCACCCACATACTCGGTAAACCTGAATTCGGCTCCTTCACATGAATATATTTCAGTATTGTACCTTCCATTAATGCAGAGCGTCGGTATGGGATTACATCCATTTTGCTCAATCCAATATTGTTTCTGTATATCATCAATTTCCTGACGGGGTCCCCCTAATCCAAGATCATCGAGTTCACCATGCCATCGATAGATCGGCACCGGGACACTCGGAGGACTAATGGGATCGCCATTAATATCAGTCATCATCTCCAAAGACACAGGGCCGGAGTTCGGAGCTGCCGCCGCGAGCATACCCGGAAATGAAACGGCAAAATGAGATGTCATCATATCCCCCATGGAATGTCCCTGCATATAGATACGCCCTTTATCAATATTATAATCATCACAGGTTTTTTCTATCAGCATCTTCAAATAATTCAGATCATCCGGAGCTCCCGGGTTAGCGGGGTCATCTGGGAATTGATAATAAGCGTTCCAACGATCATTGGGGGAGCTTGGATAAATGACCATAAAACCTTCCCGATCGGCAATCAAGGACCATGTCGTATATCTTGAATAGATAAGCCCATTCAAGCCCCCACCATGAACCGCAACAACAAGCGGAACTGACTTCTTGCCGGTATAGGATTTGGGTTTATAAACATACCACTCACGTTCTCCAATACCGTCGAATACAAGGGTCTTCCGTTCCAGCCCTTCCGGCTCCGGCATCAGAGGAGGGCCCCAGAAATCCCAGAGTTCCATGGGTGGAATTTCTTCTTGAGCAATTGTAAATCCCGGTATTGCGATAAGCATAACTGCCACGGAGATTGCAAAGATTGTTACACAATGAATGATCTTCATAATTTCCTCCTTTGTAATTCACTTGTTGAGTGTTTCGCTAGGGTGCTTCCGCATTATGCAAGACCTAATGCTAAAGATGTTTAATTATCCATTTCTCCATGTCGGACATGACCTGCTCATGTTCCGGCTCATTAAATATTTCATGCAATAGGTTGTCGTATAACATGAGTGTCTTGTCTTTCGATTTTACAAGGTCGTACAACGCCTTGCTCCGTTTCGCGTCATCAATCATAGGATTGGCTCCTGCCATGATCAGTATCGGCAAGGTAATCTCGTTAGACTTTTGAGAAAGCAGTTCTCTTGACTCATTAATAGAAGATCGGTCCATAATGGGACCCCTGTAGACAAGTGGATCATTATCATAGGCGTCAATAACCGCCTGGTCGCGACTTAAACCAGAGGTTTCAAGTGGTTTTCCAGTAATCATACGCTTTTCAAACATCTCCCTGGTTATGATACCGCCCCCGGAAAGCATTAGGCCTGCCAGTTCATTCTGGTATTCAAGGGCGTAGGCCGTGCTGATCCCAGCCCCCATACTATGACCAATAAGAAATATTTCTTCATCCGGGTTATCTTCACGTATTATGTCGAAAAATGTCTTGAGATCCGAAATGTAATCCGTGAAGTGATCCACTTGGGTTCGCTCACCGTCGGACTTACCGTGCCCTCTATGGTCAAGGGCGTAAACAGAGAAATTCCTGTGGACAAAGTAATGTACCAGGTTTCCATACCGTCCGCTGTGTTCTGCAAAACCATGGGCAACAAGCAATACCGCCTTTATATCACCTTTCGGAAGCCAGCATTGAAAATAGATATTATAATCTTTAAAGCCTATGAAATGGCCTTCTTTATGTTTCATCGTATTGTGACTCCGTTGAATGTTCAATAAATCTTTGTATCCTACATAAAGTCCGGGTGGATAATTTTAATAACTTCTTCGATCCTTCGGATTATTATGATTTTTTACTTATTTACCTCTTACTTTTCCTTTTAGCGCAAAACAAAAATCCAGGAGTAAAACGCCCATAAAAACCATTAAACCGTATATCCAGATCAACCTAAATGGAAGAAATGTTATACCAAGGAGAATGGTTTCTTCTTGCAGGCCTCTTTTCAACGCGAGCAAAATGCTCATCCATGTTATAACACCCCAAAGGAATAGACTGATGGCTGTCGTAATCACCGATAACTTTGTCCGCATTCTTTCTGATAGAAAAGACACTATAATACCAACGATCACATGCCCGTTCGTCAGTGATGTATAGGCTAGGGCTAAGGAAGCGGTTACAACGATTCCAATCTCCACCAGTTCATAGGTCCCGGCGATGGCTCTCCCGAAAAGGCGGAAAATCACATTTGCGACTGTCAAGGTCATGATCCCCAATAAAAAAATCGCCGCTACAGCCTCACCCCAGGCAACCATTCTGGTAAAAATTTTTTCATATTTTTCCATTTTTCATTCCCAGTAATAATAATGGACTGAACCGGTGTCTTTTGGATGGGGTAAAATTTTCATAATTACTCTACGTAAAAAGCTTAAGGAAAAATTCATCGTTTCATTTCCTTGTTATATTTTTCAACGACCTTACGTATGTCATGGAACATTTGAGTGGCTCTAAATCCTTTGGCGTCAAGATCTTTCGCCACCAAAAGGGATTCAGCTTCAAGTACTTCGTAAAGCTTATTCATTTCATCTTCAGAAAAATCGATAAATTCAACCTTGTATTGTTTGGCAAGATCAATCCCCTCCTGATCCTGTGCAATGCTTTGCTCAATATATCTTTGTTCCCAATACTCGATGTTGTCGTCGATGATCTTTTGAATATCCGAGGGTAATTTGTTCCACGACTCTCTGTTCATAACCATATCATAGAATGGTGTGGCCTGGACATTCAATCGCGTGATATATTTGCTAACCTCTGCGAATCGAAATGCCTTGAGTGTCTCATAAGGTGCAAATGCCCCATCAATTGTCCCTTTCTCCATGGTTGTATATACATCAAACATAGGCACAGGGGCGCCTACTCCACCAAGTCGGGTCAAGACCTTGACAAAGATCGCGGAGGCTTTAATCTGCATGCCCCTTAAATCGTCAACTGATCGGACCGCTTTTTTGCTAGTAAAAAGTTGATAGACGATGCCGGAGGTCAACCTCAAGGGCTTTAGATTTCCATACTCACCGACTATCTCGGGATATTTTACTTCAATTTCGCGAACAGCTTTTCTCAGGTTTTGATAATCTTCAAACCCATAGAAAAAACTCGCCATACCTTTCTGTAATGCGAATCCTGATTTGCTGTAGCCTGGAATAACGTTTCCAATATCACAAATGCCATTTTTGACGTCATCCACTGATTCTCGCATACTGATAAGGCTTCCTGCCCAATACGGTTGGAATTTCACACGACCATTACTTTCCCTCTCTACTTTGGCAAAGAAGTCTAGGTCGGCCTTAGCATAGGTGTGATTTTCTGCATATGTTGAGCCATATCGAAGTGTGATGGTTTTTGCATGGATTACATCCATACTTGAAAAAGCCATCATCATGATCCCCACAATAAACAACACCATCATCCTTTTTTTCTTCATTTTTAACTCCTTTTTTTAGGTTAATGTTCATAAAATTTCGAAAACACATTGTTAGCACACTTCATTATGCAACAGATACTGCTTGAAAATCTCATCATGAGAGGTTGTGTCGCAATTCGAAAAACCCGTCATTCTTCGCTAAAGACAGGATTTTCGACCAGCATCTGGCATACAGTATCACTTTCCATGTGCTACAAAGTTAACGCTTCCACTCGACGGCTTGTCCGCCTGTATAATGGGTGAGGTTGAAGAAAAGCTTTGCTAATCACATAATACCGGGCAACCATAAAACAACGCCCGGCACCAACAACAACAAAAGGATATGGCAAATATCCGCAATAATAAAAGGGACAACGCCCTTGAATACTTTCGGCACCGGGACATTAAACATGCTTGAGATGGTATAAACGATCATGCCCAAGGGGGGCGTTATCAAGGCCATCTCCATCACTCTCACGACAATGATTCCAAACCAAATAGGACCAAAGCCCGACGCAATGGCAACCGGAAGAAAAATGGGGATGGTGAGTATAATCATGGTCATCGCATCCATAAAACAACCAAGGACAATATATATTAGAAGGATAATGCCCATGACACCTAAGGGCGGTAGAGTCAGCCCCTTAACAAATGAAGACAGTGCAACAGGGATATTACTCACGGAAATAAGATATTGGAAAATATAGGCGCCGATCATAACCGCGTAGAGCATGCCTGTTGTTTTTATGGTTTCATGAATGGCATTTTTAAAACATTTCCAGTTGAGTCTTTTTCGAATGACCGAAAAGAGAAGTGCGCCCGCCGCTCCCACTGCCCCGGCTTCCGTAGGCGTGAACCACCCAATGATCAAACCCCCTAAAACCAAAATAACGAGCCCGACGATTTCACCACAATCCATAAGCGCTGTGAACTTTTCTTTCAAACTGTATTTTGGACCTCGCGGGCCGAGGGAGGGGTTAATAAGACAGATGATATATATGGTTATAATATAAAATACCGCTTCCAGGATGCCGGGTATAATACCGCCTATAAAGAGTTTTCCAATGGAGGTTTCCGTTAGAACTCCATAGAGGATAAGCATTCCACTGGGAGGGATGAGGATGCCGATCGTACCGCCTGAGGCAAGAGCACCTGCCGAGAGTGACTTCTTATAGTGGTATTTTTCCATCTCCGGAAAAGCAATCAATCCCATGGTTATGGCCGTGCCTAAACTGGAGGCGCTCATGGCGGCAAATCCGGCACATCCCGCCACCGTCGCCATGGCTAGTCCACCCGGAAGATGTCCTATCCACCTGGAGGCGACTCGATAGGCGTCATTTCCAAACCCGGCATTAAAGATGATATTTGCCATAAGCAAGAAAAGAGGAAGCACCGCCAGAGAATAATCCGCGATCGTCTCAAAAGGGGTAATGGCCATTCGGGAAAATGCCGCGTTTTTCCCCACCAAAATCCAAAATCCGAGAAATCCGATGATGCCAAGGCTTGTACCGACATCCAGACCGCACGCCAAAAGAACAAAAAGGAATAAAATACCGATAATACCTACGAGTATGGGATCCATTATCCGACCTCATGAGTTGTCGCATCAGGGGAACGCTTTGTATTGGAATTACTGCAGCCCAGAACTTTTCATTCCATTGTGCGGTGAGTACGTATATACATAATTCACGAGTTATATAGTTTGGAGAGTTTATTATCATTTACATCAATTAAACAATGACCTCTTGATCCAAAAATTTGACTTTTTCTGACAAACCGGTAAGATGAACAAAAAATTTATTGGGAAGAAATACAGGAGAAACGGGCCTATGCAACAGCCTTTTACCATAGGGGTAGGATGGGTGAACCGGTTTTACCAAAGCTTGATGGATTGGGGAGTGTCCGAGGAAAAGATATATCACCTTTCAAAGCTAAGGCAGAAAGACTTAAAAAATACTGATGACCGGATACCCATTGAACATTTTATTAAGCTTGGCCGTGTTGCGCCGGAATTGACGGGCTTACCGGAAATCGGATTAATCCTCGGCCAACAGGCCAGTTTTAAAAATATTGGAATCATCTTTAAATTGGCCATTCAGTGTGAGACCGTCAGAGAGTCTTTACATCATGTGGTCAGATACTCAAACCTGGGGAACGAAGTGGCGAAAGCTCGATTTGATGAAGAGAAGGATTTTTCCGAATGGTCAGAACAATATATATCTTCCAGGTATTTGTGCATACCGCTCGTAGAATTTGAGTGTTGTCAAAAGTTAAAGGTTTTTCATTCCGTGCTTGGTAAAAATTTTCATCCTGTACAAGCAAAATTTCAATACGATCAGCCGGATTATATAGGCAAATACCTGGAAATATTTCAGGCTCCCCTTTTATTTAACCAAGAAAAAAGCGGTATTGTATTTGATAGTAAGTTCCTGACCATGCCTAATCCGAATCCTGATCCCTATATAAAAGCAATATTATCCAGACACGCTGAAAATTTGAGTCGAGACTTAGAATCCAGTAAAGGGTTTAAGGACAAAGTCAGGATGATTATCATGAATAACCTGGAATCCGGAAAGGTCAATCTGGATATGATCGCAAAAAAGTTGAATGTCAGCAGCCGAACTGTTTATCGGCAATTAAAGGCTGAAAACATTTCTTATAAAACCTTATTAAACGATGTTCAGAAACAGCTTGCGCAGACATATCTGAAAGAAGCATCCATCTCAATTAATGACATCTCTTTCCTTTTGGGCTTTTCAGAGGCCAGCGCTTTTCATCGTGCCTTTAAACGATGGTTCGGCATGAACCCAGGCCAATATCGCCGGAAAATCGGCAAGGATCATTCCTAATCGTTGATGTCAAATGTTCCCAAAGTAATCCGGACCAGGTTATTCTTCTCGCTATCTCTTTCCGTACAATTCCTTAAGCTTTTCCTTGGGTAATGCCGAAGGCACCCAGTAATTATCATTTAAATCCGGCCGAAAGTATTCATCACGATTCTGCTCGGTAATGGGTGGGGCAACGGAATAATAGTCCTTGTAAATCTGTTTTCCTTCCAAAAGGGCGACCCCTGCCTCTACCTGGGCTTTCCCGATAGCCGAAGGAAACACAGGAGCAATCGAGTTTACGCCTGATTCCTTCCACACGCGAAGAAAGCCGTTGTTACCCTCGCCCGTCATCGGGACCAACGGTTTTTTAAATTCCTGGAAAACCTCAATGCAGCCTTTTGTCATCTCTGCACCGGAAAACCAGATGCCATCCATCGGTTTTCCGGACAGTAACAAACTTTCACAAAGCTGTTTTCCCTTAGCGTAACTCCAGTCACCGTAGACCTCTGCATTAATCTTAATCTGTGTTCCCTTAAATGAACTCACAGCCCCTTGATAGCGGCTCTCATCTTCAGCGAAACCAGCTGGTCCTCGAAACATCCAAACATTACCCTTGCCCTTTAATGCTTTTATCAGGAAATCACCCCCCACTCGCCCAAATGGCTCTCCCCCGCTCAACAGGTTGGTTGTATAGGCTGATGTTCCCGCGGAGAGGCCTGCTATGATAACGATAATTCCACGAGCTGCTATCTTGTCAATCACGGCGGACGCGGAAGTGGGGGTCACCGGTGCGACCATAATGACATCAGGATCTTTTGTAAGTACATCCTCTAGATCAGCTACCTGTTTTGCCGGATTCCATTCCGCGTCAACAACGATCAATTCGGATATCTCCTTATGCCGGATGACTTCATACTACGTTTCCTCAAGCATCTGAACAATCCAACTGTTTCCGACTCCTGGCAGAGAAAGTGCAAACTTCCACGGAGAATTTTTTTTGAATTGATCCTTTGCGGTTTTTATGGTACCTGGCTTGGGTATTAATCCGGCGCTAAGCTCAACATCCGCTGGGAAAGAGGGTATTGAAAAGAACAGGAATCCAATGACAGTCATAAAAATGATGAATAATTTTACAGAAGATCGATACATCGTTACCTCCCTTGTTAAAGTGTTCATCAAATACTACTCCTAATCAATAATCGTCTCCCATCTAAGCCAGGATGAAAGTCCCTAAGTAATTTCCAATTCAGAGATGCGTGGATGACGAATTCCCTATTGGAACTGGCATAGTCATCATCCAGATGTGGTTATTTCTGAAAAAAAAATTAACCAATAATCGAATTGATGAAAGCACAAACCCGATCACAGATCAGATCCTTATCATGATCAAGTGTAGCCACGTGGTATGAATTATTCAGCCATAATGATTCGATACGATCTACCATAAGGAGTTTCGGGATAATACGGCCATTTGATGTTGAAACGACATGATCAACTCGTGATGTAATGACAAATGCAGGACATTTAATAATTGGTAAAAGGTCCCTTGTTACACTGGATAACACATATCCCTCTTTTATTGATGCGACCGGGACTTCCTCGTAGGCCAGTTCTTTTGAATCGGGATCTTTAATATCCGACCCTATCCCTGGAACTGTAGCCGGAGCTTCGGAGTCAAAGGCAAGTGCAGCCAATGCAGGGGTTTCCAATTGCACAGCGGCATTAATGGGAATCACACCTTCGATAATGTCAGGATACATGGCCGCCATGTATAGTGACAGAGTACCCCCCATTGATAAACCTGTTACAAAAATATGGGAACAGGTTTTTCGGAGCTTTTCCAGTGCCTCTATCAGGGACTGTATCCAGTCCTTGGCCGTAGTTCCGGCCATATCCGCCGTGGTCGTCCCGTGCCCCTTCAGGAGGGGTCCAATCACTGTATACCCAGCCTGGTGGAGTTTCTCACCGTAATACCTCATACTCTGAGGATTTCCCGTGAATCCGTGTGAGATCAATACACCGATATCACTACCTTGAAAAAAGAATGGTTCCGCACCCTTCATTATTTTTAAATCAGACATGATTTTTCCCCTTTAAATCGTTTTCATTACCGTCTTTTCATTCCTTCAACCATGGCCGCGATGGCGATAATAAATCCCTGCATCATCAGCTTCCCTGATTCTTCAAATCCGAAACTCGTTAAAAAGTTAAATAAAAACGTCAACATAAAGGCGCCGATGGTTGGGCCCAAGATTCGACTCCTACCGCCGCCAAAATTGACACCGCCCAAAATAACCGCCGCAATCGAGTTCAACACCAGATCCTGTCCGATTCCGGTATCCGTACTGCCCTTCCCCACAAAACCCGCCAGTAGCAAACCTCCTACCGCTGCTGTGAATCCTGAAAGAACATGGGTTAAGAACATAATCTTCAGATAGGGTATACCGGAAATCGCCGCTGCGTGGGGATTGGCCCCTACAGCATCCACGTATCGTCCGAATACGGTCCACCGCAGTGCCAAGGCAATCGGTATGACAAAAGCGATCCAGATCATTGGAGCAATAGGGATATTATTCATCCGACCCGATCCGAAATAGCGTATAAGCGGAGGTACATCACCCGGAGGGGTGTATCGCGCCAGGGCAACCACCACGCCTACAAAAACAATGGACATGGCCAGCGTGATGATCACAGCCGATCCTCGGAACTGAGTAATTAAGATACCATTGGTCGCTCCCACCATTAATCCGAATAGAATACAAGCCATGATGATCACATAATCAGGGTAGCCATTAAGATAGGCGCTGCTTGCGATATAATTGGCGGCCAGGATGATGCCGCCAATGGAAAGATCGATAGAGCGGCACCGGATTACGATTGATTGCCCGAGTACCAGCATCCCAAGTGGGGCAGCCTGTCTCAAAATGACCAGGAAAAAGGCCTCTGAGAGCAATATAGGCCTGAAAATCCAGGCAGCTATGAGCAGGAATGCCGTACCGAGATAGGCCGGCGAGAGATCCGAAACCGCAACAAGGAGGCCCTTCAATGAAAAATATGGATATTGTGAAATATTAGTATTCATGTTCTTCAATCTAAAGTCCCACTGTCTTTCGACGTTGAGCACAGATTGCCACTATCAAAATGAATCCCTTAGCCGATGATTGCAAAAAAGGAGAAACACCCAACAAATTCATCCCATTGCTGATAAGGCCTAAGCTCAATGCTCCGATAATCGCGCTTACCACACCTCCTACACCACCGGAGAGCTGAGTACCCCCCAACGCGATGGCCGTGATCGAATCAAGCCCGAACGAGGCCCCTATTTTCGGATCACCCGAAGCGATACGCGCGGCGAGATACAACCCGGCGATAACCGCAAGCAAGCTACACAACACATAGGCGGATACTGTGACACGGTTTACTGCGACACCGTTTAAACGCGCGCTGACCGTGTTGCCGCCTACCGCGTAGAGATGAAGACCAAACCTTGAATAATTCAGGAGAATGGAAAATGCCACTGCACACAAGATTGACCAGATTAGAGAATGGGGAACCCCAAGAGTATGCCCGACCCCAATAACAGAAAAGATATCCGGGACATGACCACCCGGGATGGGCTGCCACATTAACGTGACACCCTGTAGAAACGTCATACTACTGAGGGTCATAATGATCGGGTGTATTCTCAGAGTAGTTACACCCCAACCGTTCAGCAGACCGACCATCATTCCGATCGCGAAGCAAAAAGGCACTGTCAATGCCGGAGAACCTCCTGTCGCGACCATACACGTCACCAGACTGATCACCGAACCCACCGAGAGATCGAGGCCCATAACCAGTGCTACAGTCATTTGCCCTATCGCAACGATCATGAGGGCCGCTATCTGGCTGATGAGATTGGACAAATTTTCCAATGAAGCAAAACCATGAGCCATTGTCGTCAGGATAATAATCAAAGCGACGGGGATGGCCAAAATGGGGATGCTTAGACCGGATCGAGAATCCGACATCCGGATGAGTCTTCTCATGACCGCCCTCACACCTTGTTACCCGAAACCGTGTCTTTGAGGGCGTACTCCATAATCCCCTCCTCAGTGGCTTTGCGTCCGGTCACTTCCGATACAAACCTTCCTTGTCGGACAACGATAATGCGGTCACAAAGACCAATAACCTCAGTCAACTCATTGGATACAATCAGAACCGCGCCACCCGATGCAGCAAATTCTTGAAGTTGCTTGTATATTTCAGCCTTGGCACCGATATCGACACCCCTCGTCGGCTGCTCAATAAGCAGCGTATCCACTCCAGCCGCAAACCATCTGCCAAGCATGACCTTTTGCTGATTTCCTCCGGACAATGATCCGACAGTTTGTCGCAGGCTCTGGGCTTGAAGTTGCATACGCTCCATAATGTCCTCCACAAGTTTCGACGCATTTGGCGCCAAACGGGTGAGCCGTAAATTTTTTAAACAGCCCAATGCCACATTCTCATGTACGGACAGGTCTAAATAAAGGCCTTCGATTTTCCTATCCTCAGGGATATACCCGATATCCATCCTAAGGCATGAAACCACACCGTCCTCAGGCGTTAATCTAACTGGATTTCCGTCTCTCGAAATTTTCATAATATGACTTCTTTTCGGTCTAATCACACCAATGATACTGCGAATAATCTCTCTTTGGCCTTGACCCTCAAGCCCATAGAGACCCAGTCTCTCACCACGATGCAATTGCAGTTGCACTTCAGGTGAGTCTTGTATTGGAATCAGAGAATGAACATCCAACGCAATAGATTCTGCAGCTTGTCCGTACGGGGGGAAAAGATCCTGCATGGGTCGACCCACCATGAGCATAACCAGTTTATCCTCGTCTATGGATGCTCGGGAAACAGTGGCCACATGCTTCCCGTCCTTTAGAATGGTTATGGAATCACAGAATCTGAATATCTCTTCCAGCCGATGGCTGATATAGAAAATGGTTTTCCCTGCTGTTCGCAGTTCATTGATAATGGTCTCCAGCCTATCTACCTCGGTCTTATTAAGGGCGGCAGTCGGCTCATCGAAGAAAAAAATACCTGCATCGGCTGTAATCCCTCTTGCGATCTGAACCAACTGCTGCTCACTGACCGACAGGCGCCCGGCCAGCCAATCCATTTTCACGTTGACGCCAATTCGCTCTATCGTCTCTTGTGCATGACGAATCATTCCTTGGCGAGACAGTAAACCGCTTCTCATGGGTTCACGTCCTAGGTACATATTTTCGGCGATGGTTAGGTTAGGCAGGAGGGTAAATTCTTGAAAAACAGCAGACACCCCATAATTGAGAGCATCATTAGCACTGGTAAACCTTACCTCTTGACCGTGAATAAAAAGCTTGCCCGTGTCCGGTTTCTCGACACCACATAGGATTTTCATAAAAGTGGATTTGCCGGCGCCGTTCTCGCCTGTTATGGCATGAACGGCGCCGGCCTTTCCGATAATCGTGACGTTATCGAGTGCCTTCGTAAAGCCAAACGACTTGGAGACATTTTGTGCGACCACCACGCCCGATGGGTCTTGTCTTTCGTCGCTGGTCTCGTCCAACAAACTTTCTTCTACGGACATCATTCAATTCTCTTCCAGTTAACCAGTATAAACGACGGCCAAGTCAAACCAACCTATTTTTTCCCGTACAATTCCTTGATCTTTGCCTCCGGAAGTCCACAAGGCACCCAATAGTTGTCACTCAAGTCTGGGCGGTAGTAGTCGTCGCGGTTCTTTTCCGTGATCGGCGGAAGAACGGAAATGTAGCCCTTATAAAGCTGTTTTCCCTCCAAAAGCGCTATCGCCGCGCGCACCGTTGCTTGGCCGATGGGAGAAGGGTACACCGGCACGATGGATTTGACCCCTGACTCCTTCCACACCCGGAGAAAACCGTTGTTCCCTTCTCCAGTCATCGGGACCAGCGGCTTCTTGAATTCCTGGAACACCTCAAGGCAGCCTTTCGTCATTTCGGCGCCGGAAAACCAGATACCATCCACCGGTTTACCGGACAAAACCAGGTTCTCGCAAACCTGTTTTCCCTTGGCATAACTCCAGTCACCATATACCTCAGCCCCGATCTTGATGTCTGTCCCTTTAAAAGCACTCACGGCTCCCTGATACCGAAATTCTTCCTCAGCGACGCCGGCTACTCCGCGAATCATCCAGACTGTTCCCTTGCCCTTCAACTCGCTGACGAGGAACTCTCCGCCCACACGGCCGAATGCATCCCTGCCGAACGTAAACTCGGTGGCCTGATTGTTTGTTCCTTCGATGGGTCCGGAAGTGATGACGGCAACTCCCCGGGCCGCGATTTTGTCGACGATCCCACCCAACGCGGTCGGGGTCACCGGCCAGACAATGATGGCATCAACGTCCTTGGTGAGCATGTCTTCAAGGTCCGATACTTGTTTTGCCGGGTTCCACTCGGCGTCGGCAACGACGAAATCGGATATCCTCTTATCCTTGCTCGCTGCATACTTTGTTTCCTCAAACATCTG
>JAFGGA010000122.1 GCA_016930835.1 Deltaproteobacteria bacterium | reverse complement strand
TGATTGAAATAGGATTGAGATCCATCTCCAAGATAAACCATCTCACCGATAAGGCCCCCAGGTGGTGTTTCCATACAGTATTGCATGGGAAAGCATTGTTCGGATAATGATGTCTTTTTCCCTTCCGTCTCCACTGTGACTTCAAATCCGGAGGGATAGGGGTTATTCACCTGAATAGGTTCGAATCGAGCGGTCGTTAAATCCGCGGCGTGGAGTTTTGATAAAATATAGGTGGCCGCCCGGTCGCCTGATTCCCCCGGCCGTATCCCTGAATAAAGCCCGTTACCGGCAATAACACAAAGGGCATGAATCATGTCCATAATCTGTTCTACGACATGCGTTACATCAATATCTTTCATGATTGTTTAACTTTCTTTAGGTCTATAGTAGTGAGATGATCATTTCCAAATGATTTGATCGATGATCAGGATTCAAATGAAAGACCAAATACATCGTAACCCGTCAAGGTTACGGTCTTGGACCGTAAACAGGCAAGGCTGATCCGATCTCCAGGGCACCAAGATCCGGCGCCGTCCCCGTATATCCATCATTCACATTAGGGAGGATGCAACCGGCATTGCTTGCCGCGGAAGCGGATTTCAGGCTAAAATCAAGGTCTTCGGTCTTGTAAACCTTGGTGATGTGATTCGGGTCGACCGGTGTCACATGGACGAAAATATCATAGTCCACAAGGATACTGTTTTTATCCTGCCCTGTCGCCAGGCTGTATTCTTTCAGGGTCTTAAACGAACGTTCTTCCATTGGCCCGTTATAGTCCCTTAATATATTGAATAACGGTGATTTCCATTTGAAGGCGTATTCGGCCTCCGGACCCGGACGAAATCCGTTATAATCCGATGATGAATAATTGGTAAATGTCTCCGCGGAAAAAACGGTTTCATTGGGTTTCCATCCAAGGATGAGGTTATTTCGAAAATGGTAATTGGAAGCCTGATTCGCCTCCACACGGGTAATGAATGTATTGTGGTAATAAATCAATCCGGATGGATTGGAATGATGCTTGATGGCTTTTGGCGCGTTATAAATGATATTCCGTATAAAATATGCCGGGCCACCGTAAAGGGTCTGCTGGCTCAGGCCGTTGGTGCCGGAATTGATGCAAAGGTTGCGCAGGACGCGGATATTATACATGGCCCCATCGGCCTCAATAAAGTCGTCATGAAGATTGTTCAGGAAATTATTATAGATATCGATGGAAACAAACATCCTGTCCTGCCGCAATACTTCTTCAACCGGATAATCTTCCGGATGGGCATAAGGCGGATAACCGTCCGGCACCCCATAGGTGGCATGATCGATCCCGTCATGAAAATGGGCAATATAATTATGGCAGATAACGTGACCTGCCCCGCACACCTTAATCGCATATTCCGAAAGACACTTTTCATAGGGGTGCGGGGAGGTCCTTGGAGGGAGATTGGTCCAGCCGTGCACTAAACTTGGGTCATGCCTTCCGATGAAGACATTATCCGCTATATAAAAATTCTTTGAACCTGACCAGTGGGTATGGATGCCTTTATCAATATCCTCGAAACGGCATCTTTTTATAACAAGACCACTGGACCCGATGATGTCCTTCTGCCCCGCCAGAAAAGCGACATAGGTATTCCGTATGGTGATTCCTTCAAAGTAATGGTTATCAGCAACCATCACATTGAAGAGGTTGAAGTTTCCATTGCCGTCAAAAACAACCTCACCGTCTCCAGCGGCCTTGATCACAATGGGCCTTTCCGGTGTTCCTTTGGCCGTTAGGTAATAGGTCCCCTGGAAAGGCGTCCCCATCCCCTGCCCCCAAATATCGCCCCCGTAAAAAGTCCAATCATCTCGATAAACACCCGCATGGACCAGTATCATATCCCCGGGTTGAACCCGTGGCGGGGCCACGCACCACCAGTCGGCTTCACACCAGCCTGTGTAATAGGCCGCCATCAGGTTGGGAAAGGCCGGTTCCAGCTTTGAGCCTGTGTAATCACCCGGATAAACGTGGTATATCCGCCCGCCCTCAAAGGGCCTTGGTTCGGGGCGTGTTTTAACGGTCACACGTTTTTCCGTATCGCCTATGACACCATCCGGGTCCGACAAGAGAAATTTGCACTCATAGTCCGTGTCAGGTTCCAGATCAAAGATACTCCCCGCGAACATATTGGGGGTTATATAATCGATGCTGTTATTATAGAATCGAAAGATGCTCTCTTCATTCTGGATACGCAAGAGGGGCAGAGCCTGTAGCCAGTTACGATCACCCCTCTTGCGATAAAGGACTTCAACTGTCGCATTATGGTTCTCATCCCCTTCAACATACCATTCAAACCCGAGACACGTCAGCGTCGGGGGCTCTACGACGAATCTCCCGGGTTTGATCCTATTCGGCATGAACAATACCCTCTTTGACGTATTTTTTGGCCATGGAGATAGCGAGAAACAATATGGGCCTATCCACCCTTGTCATCCTCAGGGGACAATGTCTTAATCCTTTGGGAATCCAGATAAGGCAGCTTTTATTCAGAAGATACTTTTCATCCTCCATCCAAAATTCCACTTCCCCTCCCAGATCATGGGGATTTTTCGGATCATTGCCGATAAAGCCTAATATCTCATCATAATCGTGCACATGAGATGGCGTTCCCTCTTTTTCGGTGGCCTTCCAATACCAGGAAAGGATCACGCTGTCCGCGCCTTTCACGAACTCATCTTCCAACCATAAGATGCGTGTCGCCCTTTGACTGTAAGCCTCCTGTCTGTATTGCACATCTTCGGGGACCTTTAGTTCGGTCAGAATATATTTTTCATATTTGCGGTCCGACATTTCTTTCTCCTCTCAATCATTTATGAAAATCAGGATCTTTTATTTACATCCTTTGTGGCAGCCACAAGCAGATCTGTGGAAAAACAACCACAAGGATCAGACGAATGACATCGGTAATAATAAAGGGCATCACACCTTGGAACACTTCTTTTGTATTGGTTTCCTTCTGAAAAACCCCCAATACGGTAAAGAGATTCATGCCGATCGGCGGCGTGATCAAGGCTATTTCCGCGAGGATACACACCACCACGCCGAACCAGATGCCGTCAAAGCCCAGAACATTCGTCACGATAGGATATACAAAGGGTACGATAAGCACGATAATGGTTGTAACCGGAAGAACAAAGCCCATAATGAACATCAGAGCGATGATCAACCACATGATGATCATGGGAGAGGCGCCTGATGCGGAGATCCAATCGAGGAGCAAAAAATTTAGTTTCGTCAATGTCACAAAGTAGGCGAAAACGACTGAAAAGATGATGATCGTAAACGCCATACACGAGGTACGAAGGCAATCCAGCATCGCGGACCGAATGGAGGGCCAATGAATGCCCTTTCTCAACAAAAGGATCAAAAATGCTCCTGTCGATCCTATGCCTGCCGCTTCGGTTGGGGTAAAAAAACCCGCGTATATGCCGCCTATCACCAAAACCATGAGGGAGAGAAAACCCCATGTGCCTTTCAGGCTTACAATTTTTTGCTTAAAAGTGGTTGCGATCCCGGAAGGCGCCTTCCACATGCCTGTCACGGCCAGGAAATAAACAACTGCGGTATAAAGTACGGCCTCCATAAGACCGGGGATGATCCCCGCCATAAATAATCGACCGACTGATTCATCCGTGATGCTGCCGTAAATGATAAATGTGATGCTGGGTGGAATGAGCCCGCCCAAAGTGGCACCACAACAAAGCGTGCCCAGAATGATCCGTTTGTCATAGCCCGCATTCACCATGGGTTTATAGGAGATCGGCCCGAAGGTCAGAATGCCCGCGCCGCTGGACCCGGTACATGCGGCAAAGGCTGCTGAACCCCATATCGTACCGATTGCCAACCCACCTGGCAATCGGCCGAACCAGGTCGAAGCGGTCTCATAAAGCTCATCCCCGATCTTGGAATAGCTGGCGAATTGCCCCATCAGGATAAATAGCGGTACGGCCATGAGGACATAGCTGGTCCCATACGACCATACGGTGGTGATTAACGTGGTCATGGCCCCTTGGAAGCTGCATAAGTACGTAAAACCCAAAAACCCGACAACACCGAAGGCGATGGCGATGGGCATTTTGATGAGAATAAGCAGAAAAACCGCGGCAAAGCCCAAGATGCCTATCATACTGGGAGATAGTTCCATTATCTTTCCTTTAATGCTCGGCAAGCATCGAGAAAATCAAAAACCAATTGCGAACAAAAAGTGATTCCACCAATAACAATCATGAACCGGAAAGGCCAAACCGGGATGCCGAGATTATCAGTTGCTATTTGACTGACCCTCGTCTCCATCGAGTATATGAAGCCTTGCCATACAACGAGACCCAGAAGCCCTATACCGAATAGGGGATTCATCACATCCAGAATTTTCCTTATCGGTTTCGGGAGGGTATTGAAAACGATGTCAATCGAAATATGCCCTTTTTCAGCCTGCGTATATGCCCATCCTAAGAATATCATGATGGCAAGGGTCAACTCCGAGATCTCCATGGTGCCTGTAAAAGGGACTCGGAAATATCGGCCCACCACATCGATTGTCGTGACGAACATGGTTAAAGCAACCAAGGTTGCGCCCACGATTGCAATGACCCAATTGACTTTCTGGATCCAGGCCTTGGTACGATCGTAAGAGTTCATCTGAATTGACCTTTCTTAACCGGTTTCACGGGTTATAGGGCGGGTTCTCTCCAAGTTGTCTCAATGCCTTCACAAACTCCGTGGCCACTTCTCTCCCCGGGAGGCCCTTGGCCTCATTATCCGCGATATATTTCTCCCAAATAGGAAGTGCCATGGCTTTCATCTTTGCCGTTTCCGCCGGGGGGAGTTTGAAAATCTCAATGTTTGCTGCTTTAAGTTTCGGGATGGTTAGTTCATCCTCATCGACACCCACTCCAGCATATACTTCACAATATTTGGCGCCCACCTCGCGCACGACATTCTGGATGTCGGGTGGCAGCGATGCGAATTTCTTTTTATTCATGATGAGTGCGGCATTGCCGATCACGCCGAGTTTGGTATCCAGAATGGATCTCGTAGGGAGTTCAATAAACTTATATTTGACCATTGCCGCAAATGGATGGACCCAGGCGTCCACTACACCTGTTTGCCAGGCCATGTAGGCGTCGGGAGGAAGGACCTGAACGGGGACCATCTTCATTGCCTTAAGATATTCTGATATATATCCGCCGGAGCCCCTTGTTTTAAGACCGGCTAGATCTCCTATTGTTTCCGGCCTGATCTTTCTAAACATGATGACCAATGGGGAGGTGACATGCCAGCCCAGGACCTCCACCTCGCCCCATTGTTTATCAAAGTACCCTTTTTTGGAGATGATATTCATGGCTTTTAAGATGTTTAGAGGCTCATCGGCCGCAAGGGGCAGGCTGTTGACCTCGGAAAGGGTAAATTTACCCGGCATCCAGACACCGGGAAAATCCGTCATATCCGCGACACCACCCTTCACCATGTTAAACTGATCGCGCCCCTTACCCACTGCTTCGGCCCAATGGATGGTCATTTTGACTTGACCGTTGGTTCTTTCCTCCAGTTCCTTTGCCATGGGTAAAAGCCAGGGTTTGGCAAAGGCATCTGTAGGGGGTCTAAAGGTGGCAAAAGAAAGGTTATAGGTTGCGGCGAAGCATGCGGGGGTAAAAGATGGGAAGATGAAAGCCATTACAAAACTCATAATCAAAACACATCCGGCTAAAAATTTTTTCTTTTCCATTTCAAACCTCCTTTTCATCAAAAAAGTGTTATGGTTTACAGAAAAAAATCAATTGTTCCCTTTTTACATAGCCAATAAATTTCTCTCCTTGTTTTACATCTCTTCGACGAATACAGATTAATATTGCATTATGTCTAAATGATATGATATTGATAATTAGTCAAATTAATTATTTTTATTATTTCCATTAGAGGAATTAATTTCAATGGAATGGCAGCAGATCATTGGTTTCCACAATGTAGCCAAATTGGAAAGCTTCACGAAAGCGGCCCATGCGACGTTCCGAACCCAGTCCGCTTTAAGCCAACAGATCAAGGCTCTAGAAGATGAATTGGACTGCACCCTCTTTGAAAGGATCGGCAAGCGCGGTTTAAAGCTTACCTTCGCGGGGGAAAGGTTCTTGGAATTTACGGAAAGCCTGTTGGAAAAACATGATAAGATGATAGATGATCTAAATGAGATCAAAGGTCTTCAAGTCGGACGATTGAGGATCGCGGCTCAATTCGCCACCTTTTATTTTTTACTTCCCAAAATAGTCAAACAGTATATGAGTCTCTATCCCAAGGTCGAACTAAACCTCCTGGATCGTCCATTGGACGATATTACCGAGCTAGTAAATTCGGGTGAAATTGATTTTGGTATAGCCCTGGAATCCGTACAGCCTAAAAATCTGCGTATTATTCGTTGGAAAGAGGCAGGGAATGTGCTTGTAACCCCCCGGGGACATCCTTTAACCAAGGTTAAAAATATTACACTCCAGGATATCGCGCAATACCCGTTGATCCTGTCACCTAAGAACTTGAAATATTGGATGCGCCGATTCTTGGTAAGCCGATTTAAAGAGCTTGGAATCGATTATCAAATCGTTATGGAAGCTTCCACCATCGAATTGGGATCAAAATATGTGGAGATGGGTTTGGGAATATCCATCGTTCCAATGGCATTTGAATTGGACTCCGTTAAGAAAAGAGAGGTGGAGCTTATCGATATTCAGTATCTTTTTGAACCGGATTATTTATCCATTGTCATGAGGAAAGACAAACTATTACAATCTTATAAAAGCGCTTTTATCAAACTCTTACTGGGGCGATCGATAAGGGAGAACGAGTGATCCCATATGAATGTAAAATCCTCGCTTAATCCGACCGGAAAAAAACGCCTGTTCCGGCCTTATTCTGTAGCGATAAGGATCCTGAATTGATAAAGCGAGAGAAGCAGTTCATTGGTGGGTTCTGCTCCCAATTGATCCAGGATAAATCCGCAAGCATCTTTGTTGGACTGGTAACCGTCAAAAAAATCCAGCATATCGTAAATGCGTTTGGAGACCTCGATGGGATCAAAAGGGGAATAACCAGTCAAAATGTATGTCCCCTGCTTGGTCTTCTCCACAATAAGTTTCGGGTTACGCCTTAATATCTTCGGCAATATTGGACGAACAAGCTCCCTGTACTTTGCTTCGAGATCTTTTATCAGGATCTCTTGTTGAATTCCCGCCATTCGATCAAAATCATCTCTTGAAAGGGTCAGAATCAGACCATAAGCTTCTTTGTAAAAATCTTCTTCCCGGCCGGCCCATTCTTTCCATTGTCTCTGATAAGCATCTTCATCAGGGGGCTGATCATCAAAATCTCTCTCCGTCCACGGTTCCGTAATCGTTTTTGGAAACAGAATATTCCCGGCCTCCAGTCCTATTTTATAGATAGCATATTGGGCCAGGACCCTCTCCACATGACCTAAATACCGCAATAAAGCTATCCAAAAAATTTGCCCGTCATATCCCGCATTATATTTGCAAAACCAGGTAATGCATGTGGCATTCCAGAACGGATAGATTGAACATAGCCCTTCATCCTTTCTGAAAAACGGGCAAAGCATCGTACTGCTCTTCCCAAAGGCAAGCGGTGATTGTCTGTACAGGAGGTCATATTTTCGCGTTGATAGGATGCCCAGGGGAACAACACCCACTCTTGAACGAATAATTTGATGCACCCGTTCTTGTCCCTTCCTGATTTTCAGGTCATTGTTCTCCAGTATGGCACCTACGAGATAATTGGGCAGTTTGGGATAATGTGTACAGCATTTGGTTTCTTTGGAAAATCGGATACCCAAGGATGTAACATCACCGGCTTCAGCGCACATTGCGCAATCCGAACATGTGGCCGCTTTCTCTTTAGGGAGTTTTTTTTCAAATAGTTCGGGGAGGATGTTTCTATAGACTTCGGGCAACAAGCTTTTCAATCGATAAAGGATCATTATACCTCGGCTGATCAGTTGTTTCCAATTGAATTTTGACGATCTCGTAAAAAGTCGGAAAGTACGCATTTTTGTCATCCCGGCCTGCCTGTGCACGTCCGCACGCAGACAGGCGAAGGCCGGAATCTTGTCTTTTCAGATAGTTACATGGACACTGGACCCCGGCCGCAGTCTATCCCGTACTTGATAAGGGACCGAGGTGACGACTTTTTACGAGTATGTCAATTTTATTCAATCCCAATGTTGTTGACTTTTTACAATATCTGGACCGGCACAACAATCGGCAGATAGGATAAAAAACCCCTCCCGTGTTTCGTATCGATAAAAACCTTTGACAGAGAACAGGGTGAGAGTTATAAGTAAACGCATATGTGCGATGATTTTACAATTTTAGATTGTCGACAGTTTTTCCCTGGAAATCCACATCTTCACCTATATCTAAAGTGGATTCCATTTTCATAGCGATCGATGTGGAATAGAGATCAAAAGTCCCTCCTTTGATCCGCTTCAATTCCTCTTTGCTGATCTTCATGTCCTTGGGTAAATCCTGAATCTTGATCTTTGCCATGAGCCTGCCTCCTTTTTGTAAAAATGGTATCATTATAAAGTTTTGAAAACTTGGCGCGAAACTATGGATTCCGCGATCAAGCCTGCCCCGCACTTGATGAGGGGTCGCGGAATGACCAGCCTAGTATGCATCAGGGGAAAAACCATTTCCGGATGAAGCCTTTAGCCCATCGGCCTTGAGCTCTTGGTCGAAAGGCGGTCATCATTCAGCCATCAATTAAGCACTTGTTTTAACAATGCTTTGGCTGACCGCTGAGAGCTGACGGTTGATCGCTTGAATCCAGAAACGTTAGTTTCTGGATGAAAACCAGCCTAGTTTTTGGTTACGCGACTGTAAATGCTCACCTCTGGTTTTTAAATGGTCATTCCGCGACTTGATCGCGGAATCCAATCATTTGGATTTAGAAAAACCTAAATGGTTACAAAAAAATGGATGATGTACATTATGATGGAATGTCAATAATACCTACGTAATCCGTTCCTTTACCTGCCGTTTTTCGGCTCAAGGCTATTGGGCTTGCTTCCCGGAGCGTTGAATCCACGCTACGAATGGTGATCCCGCCACGGATCTGTTTCATGATATCTTTGCTGATCTTCATGTCCTTGGGCAAATCCTTGATTTTTATCCTGGCCATGATATATCCTCCTTTAAATAGTCGTTGAGATGAACATCGAAAAATTAAACCAGTTTGCACAAATTGATCAATTTAAACCATTTAATACTTCATGTGTCAAGAACTTTTTGAATATTCTCCTGGTTCAATCAAAAAATTTTCTACACCATCAATCCAAAGCAAAGCAATATCCCTCATTTGTCCGGAAATGTAATCCGCTGCAATAAGTTTTTAAATGGTCTTAACTCCATTATTCCCATCATATACTATCTTTTCATTTACCATTCCCCTGCATCTTGTGATCAATTCATCATATAAAGGCTCTTTGGGCAAATACTTTTTTGCATCGATCAGGTTTTCCTCCGCAAGTTGATAATCCTCAATGGTCATAAGGACCAATGCATCAAGATATTTATCATTGAATAACCGGCCGGCGTATAGATTCAACCTGATCAAATCGCTGATGGTCTCTTTCATTTTCCGAACATCTCCCGCCTCATATAGCACTCGTATGCGTTCAAGATAGGGAAAAAGCACACGCATGCGAAAATGTCTCACCTCTCCGGATATGGCCTGAACATACCCTTCATGCCAGTTAAATTCCGAATTGGAATCCCATAATATCAGGCGATTGCAGGTTGTTTCCGCTTCTGTCTCTGATCCTGTCATATATAGACAGAAGGTACTGAAAGCCAGAATCCTCTGCGTAAAGTAGCTGCCGAGCCTCGTCGCGGTACGATCTAATCTTATGAGAGATCTCAGAGCTTGTTCATACTCCTTATGCAACACATGGCATAATGCTTTGTAATACATAAAGAACTCTTTCGCCGGGTCAAGGGCCATACCTTTCATAATAAACCGAGTTGCAGCATCGTAATCCTCAATAAACAGGCTTTCTTCAATGAATGCCACAGCAAAGTGGGATGCTACGGTCACGGAGGTCCGGTTATCCATCTTCGCCTTGGCAATAATGGCTATTATACAAGGAATCTGGAGCTCATCATCCGTGGTATCGACATACATGGCCGTCATATGTTCCTTCTCAAGAAGGCTGTTGATTGTCTCAAGTTCAACCTTATCATTGCGATCATCAATACAAGGAATGCTGTCCAGAGGGACAGCCGCCGTTTCAACAAAATAGTGCTTAGAAAAGGCCATGCTTTCATGATACTTTTCATTGTCGGCCTGCGCGCTTTCCGTGAGCGCGCGGATAAGCGCTTCATCACGGTGCGTTGCGACCCCTGCGGTCACGAGGCAGTTATCCGTGCCCACAGGTCTGATGATGCCGATAACCGGCAGGCCCAACCCCAGAGAAAAATCCCTTATGACCAACCTCTGATCATCACGTTGCAGGCGCTCGATCAAATCCACCGCGATGGGATTCGATATGGATTCAGGATGAATAACCGGGGTTTCGATCCTTCCAAGTCTGATAACCGTTAGACAATGTCTCTCGATCACTTCACACAACCCGTGCACCAGGGCCTCTTCAAGCGAGTTCCCCGCTGCCATGCCGTTTGTGGTCACAAAAAAAGTCAGGAGATTGAGAGGGATGTAGACCATTCGGCCGTCAAGCGTCGACCCCCTGTAGAAAGCGATCCTTGCATCCATTAATTCAGTTTGCATCCGAGCATCAGGAGATTCCGTCAGGATCGATAAAAGGGTGTCCAAGGTAAACAGATTCTCAGAAAGCCGAGAGAAGCAGGTTATCTTTGCGATATTGTCATTGCGGAATGCGATATACTTATGACATGAATAGCGTTCAATCATCTCCATGACCCCGCTCGCCATGGCCTGTTCCGGGGTATGGCCTTTTCCTGTGCTATTGGTCATCCTTGCATTAAACCGTCTGAAATTATCATTCACCGCAAAAACATAGATGGGAATTCTGCTTGGCCGCTCAACCGATCGGTAATAATCGAGTATGGGATACTTCATGATTGCCAACCGGCCGAGGACATATTCAACGGTCTTCTCCGGGGCCATCAATTTACTAACCCCTCCGTCGCTGTATTGTTTGTATGAATCCTTTAATGTCATCTGTTATTTCACCGTCGGTCCGTATATAAACCAATATTTTCAAAAAGATTGTCTGACAACCCCTCTCACCCCCTCACCTAGCGTCTCCCCCCTAGAGGGGGAGAGGAATTTTGGAGATTTTTTCAATTCGTACTTTGCAGGCAAAAAGTGATTCGATTCTAAACAAGGGTGAGTGAACGACAAAATCAAGAAAGCGGAAAAGCTATGTAGCAGCGAGACATCAACCTTTTTTATCCCTATCATCAAACCATTTTTGAAATTTGAGTTCCCTCAGCCGTTCGGAGACAGCATTGTCTGATAGAAATGTCTGTGTATCAAGTTCCTGTTCCATGTAGTCTTTGAATTTTTCGACAAGGAGGCTGGTCTGAATATAAGATTCAAAACTTTCCATGGTGATACCGATTCTTTTCATCCATCGCTCAGTATCACCAACGGTAAATAGATGATTAGCGGCCCGAAAAATGTCAGCCCCCTCCTGAAGTTCCTCATCAGTAACTGTAATACCCACGTTCCTAGCCGCCGTCGCTGCCAGTTTTCGCTGAAAAACTTCTTGGGTTGCTTTAAAAAAAATCTCTTTCATTTTCAGGTATTGAACAACCTCATCTACTGGAATATCCAATGTTTCAATCTCTGCCATCATATCCTCGACTACTTATTGTTTAAGAGAATTATCCCGTTGAAACTCGGGCTTGCTTAAATTAATCAATATGAATTGTTGGAGATCTTTTTTTTCGAATACGTGTTTAACAAAAAATATTGCCTGCCAAGCGTCCCCGGTGACACAAGATATCCCTGTTCCCTCAACCATTGCATGATGGTTTTTCGGTTACGATATAGACGAAGATCACTTAAATCGGCGATGGGATCACCACATGGCTTTACACAATCTTTCACTTTTTCTGACAGGCCGTGTTTAGATAGCATTTGCTCAAATGCCTTCATGTCCATATCCGGTGAAACGGTATCCAATGCATCAACGAATAATGGATCACACGGGCCAAAGGGGTGTTTGATTCCACCCAACCACTGTGGCGCCAGAAGTATCATACGAAACCCCGGGGCTTCCCGGAATCGGGCCACGATGGTTTGAGCCGCCAAGGAGGCCAATCTTGCGTCAGGCGTTCTTTGTCGCAGCATAGTCTGAAAAAGGGTTTTTTGAGATGGCTTTTCCAAAAGATGAATAGGCTGTCTTTCAAGAGCGGCTTGATGACCGAAAAAGACAGCATCCAGGCTCTGTCCTTTGGCCAGACGCGCCAGTTCACTGAAATCCACATCCCAAGTCATATCCCGATGACCCGGCATGCCATAGATTGATAAACGATGCTTCGAAGATTCATCATCGCCATAAACCCTGAAATGAGGCCCGAAGGAGCGGGGATCCAACACATGCCGACTCGTGCCTCCGTAATCGATGAATAACGCGACACCGCACCGATCTTTACCATGAAACAGTTTAGACAAGGACCGGACAAACCTGGGCAATATGGGCGACCATAAAAGGTCAGCAGGCAACAATCCGCATGCTTCCAAGTCTGAAACCAGAGGCCTGATGACCTCAAAATAGCCCATGAGATCCCCAGGCGGAGAATCCGGATCTCCATCGTCATTGATCCAACCCAATGAAATAGGTACTTCCAACTCTTTAAAATTCAATTTTTTTAAGTCGTAGATGGTCGTTTTATGGCCATAACTATTAACAATATAAGACCATAACGAATTCGAATCCATTGGAATATAGCCTTTATCAACGAAAGGCTGAAAGTATTGAGGAAATGAACCGGGAGCAACGCCGGATATCTTTTGCTTTAGAAAAGGTACTACATGAACTCGAGAACAATGAAGCCCTGAATCAAAAATCCGGATCCGCTCACATGGAAATGCATCCATCAATTCATTGGCAAAAACAATCCCATAAAAACACCCTTTCCATTTCAAATGAGAGGCATCAGCCTCAATAACCCTTGCCCTATTGGAGCGGATGTACTCTTTAAGACATTTTTCTTGTCGTTCCCGAAGGGATGGACTTTTTTCAATGAGCACATATTGGATTTTATTAGCAATGGACCTCCACCGGGCGGTCATGGCCTTGTCACTGATATAATCCAAAACATCTTTCGCCAGAAGCCCCTCACCGCCGCCCAATTCCATAATGGTTAACGGGGCACCCGGTGGCATGGCCTTTCTTCCTAATAAAGCCTTCAATAAGAACAGGGCGTTCTCTGCCAACATCCATCCGAATACAGGGCGCATTTCACTGGGATATGTAAAAAAATGCTTGTCAGAACCAAACGCCACTTTTCCGGTACTGTAATATCCAAAGGCCGGATCAAAAAGACATCGTGACATGTATTGGGCAAAACTTGGGAATGGAATGGCCTCACTTAATTTTTGGGCGACCCTGGCAGGTAGTTTGCTCGGATGGCCGTGTATCCCAGAAAAGTCTGTCCCTTGCGGAACAGACCCCATGGGTGCTTGCAAATCCACAATTTGAATTCTAGGCATTTTGTGTTTGGTCGGCCGCCAATCCTCTGACCCTTAAAAAAGATTGCCGAGGTTGTATTTGTTGGAAAACACCTAAACGATTAAAGGATATTTAAATATCCATATCGATTAAGGAAGCACTCGTATCCTTTGTGTCTTGAAGATCCAATATCTCAGTGTATAACCCATCATAATCTATTTCTTTTCTCCTGGAGGGACCGCCATAGATAACCTTGAGTTCTTCCTTGCTGATCTTCATGTCTTTGGGTAAATCCTTGATCTTAATTCTAGCCATAGTCAATGACCTCCTTCAATAAATGATTCAATTATGCCAGACAATACCAACCCGCCTAAATTGATCAGTTTAAACCATTTAATCTTATCAATGTCAAGTTTTTTTAACAGATTCAAAAAAGCAAATCACAACTTTGTCTCCAAGCTGAAAGCTGGTCGCTGACAGCTAGTCGCTGCCTTTCATATACCGATCCCTCAAGATTCGATGTACAATCTTCCCCGTTGCGGTTCGGGGCATATCATCGTCTTTAATGAAGTCGATACCTTTAGGTCGCTTGTAACCGGCGATCTGGCCCCTGGTAAAATCCGCCAGCTCCTGGGCAAGCGATTTACCGGGCTGATATCCCTCCTTGAGTACAACCACCGCATGGACCGCCTCTCCCCATTTTTTATCCGACACACCAATCACGGCGACTTCCTTGACCGACTCATGGGCCCTTAAAACATTTTCCACCTCGGACGGATATACATTCTCTCCACCGGTGATAATCATATTGGATTTTCGATCCACCAGATAGTAGTAGCCCTCTTCATCCCGCCTGGCCATATCCCCGGCGGTGAACCAATCTCCCTCAAAGGCCTCTTTGGTCTTTTCCGGATCTTTCAAATAGCCTTTAAAAACACAGGCACCCCTGTAAAAAAGCTCTCCCACTTCACCATCTTCCACCTCATTCCGGGACTCATCCAAAAGCCTGATCCGATCCGTGCCGAAGACCTCCTTGCCGATGGATCCCAGTTTCCTGAATTGATCTTCGGGCCGCAAGATGGTCGCGATACCGCCCTCGGTACTACCATAGGCCTCCCAGAGTTCAACGTTCTTGAAATAGTCCATAATTTCCAACTTGAGTTCCTTGCTGGCGGGTGCGGACGAAATGAGTAGTTGGCGTATGGAGGCAACGTCCTTGCCTGCCTTGACATTCTCCGACAAATCCAGAATCATTCGATAATGGGTCGGCACCAGCGATGTAAAGGTGATGTGGTATTGGTCAATGGTCTTGAGCAGGTCTTCCGGATCAAAGCTGACCATATTATAGACGAACACAGGGGCCGACACCAAGGTATAGGCAAAGGAATATTGAATGGAATTCACATGACACATGGGCATGACCAGCATCACCTTATCCGTTGGCAAAACGCCCATATTGATATTGCTGATGACATAATGGGCCAAATGGCTCTCATGGGTTCTGATGGCCCCTTTGGGTCGACCAGTGGTCCCGGAAGTGTACATGATATTCCATGTGTCATCACCAAATATTTGTATTTCAGGTTCATTCGCAGGCGATTGCGCCAGAAGGTCTTCATACCTCACATAGCCCTCTGGAATGGGGCCTTCGCCGAGGTAGATATAGGCGTCCTTTGGAATGGAAAGTCTATCCTTGATGCTGTCAATCAATTCCACAAAAGGCGACTCGACAACGAATCCTTTACATTCCGCGTGATTGATGATGTACTCAATCTCAGGGGCGGCCAAACGGAACATGATGGGAACGATGACCTGTCCTCCCTTGGCGCAACCCGCATACATATCCATCCACTCCCCGCGGTTATAGGAGATAACGGCAAAGGTGTCTTGATAACCGATCCCAATTTTCGAAAGACCATTTGCGAAACAACATGCCCTTTGGTTCCATTGTATAAAGGTACATTCACGAGTCTTATCCTGCCACCCCAACCTGTCCGGATAGTTCAAGGCATCCATTTTTAGAACATCGCCCACGGTAATCCATTTGCTTTTGCTCATTTTTTCTTCTGCTCCTGTTTCAAGTAAATCGTCCGGGTACCGAAAACCCGGCCTTGATTTGTCTGTCTTGCGTAATGTAAAAAGGTTCAAGGTTTACGGTTTATGGTTCACACAAAAGGATTCAAACAAAGCACACTCAACCATGTTTTATGCCATAGACCTTATCCCGTAAACCCTGCACCCTTTACTGCATCCCTTACACGATGAACCGCCAGCTCATACCACCAGGAAGAAATGGGCCTAATCGTAACACCCTCCCCTAGCCCCTCCCCCTGGACAGGGAGAGGAATTTTCAGTTATCGGACAACCTTCTCATCCCAATCCCGAAACAATGGGTACGGGATTTTCCGTAATCAAACAATGGAGACCAGCCCCACCGAAAATAGGGTATTGAACAATGGGAACGTTTGTCATTTCCATATTTTCCGGTCCTACAATATCCGCCGCCGTAGTAAGGACTTCGTCATCTCCGCTGGTCATCAGGACCCGACCGTCCTCAAATTGGACCATGGCCGTTGCCAAGGGAACGGACAAGCGCTTACGTGGAACATGAACCTCAACCTCGATTTCTTCACAATTTTTTCGTACGAGGTCTATGGATGTTCGTTCGGATAGGGGCTCGGCCAAAGGACCGGTGCGATAACTGGAATCCAGGACCAGATGAAAACCTCCGTCCTTACCCCTTAAAAGACTACCGCTGAGATCAATATGGGAATGATGAAACACAAAGCTTTTTGCGCCCCTCGGAGAAAGACCGTAGAAAAGGGCATGAGGAATAAGGCCCACCTTCATACCCATATCTCTAAGTCGTGATATAATTTTTGAATCTTTTACCCGATTTCGTGCCTCAGGACAGCATCCCAAAAGCATATGATCTCCGGAGAGAAGAACCCGTCCTCCCTCCCCCCATAGGGTATGGATGATTTGACAACCCTTTAATCGCCTAAAAGGGACTCTGAATAGATTAGAATGGACCAGTACAGTATTTGCTTCTTTGATATATACACACATATCCCGGGGGAATATCTGCCAATGGATGATTTGTTCATAAGGCAATTCCAGGCTGAGGCACCCTTTCTGCCTTAGCCACCGTCCCATATTTTTATGCCCTCTTTCCAGATCAACGATCCGGAGTGTTACACCCAGTTTCAATAAGGCCCTCGCAATGGCCCGGTATTCTAATTTGAGAGCGCCGACCATGGCGGGCTTTGCGCGGGTCTGACGAAAAACCTGTAGGGCCGTTTTGTACTGGCCTACCGGGATGAATTGTCGTAGATCTTTTTTGTAGTTCAGATCAAAGTATGGCACACCAAGAAGATAAGAATGATCGTCCTTTGATGAAGGCAAAAAATAATGTGCCGACTTGCCGGTTTGGGTAATCTCAGCCACTGTTCCCAGCTCATCGGCACAGACTTTGATATCTTGAGGGAGAGGTATCTCCTTTATCTTTGGCACTACCCTTTTCCTTTGGCCTTTTCCAACAACTCCAAATATTCTTTATAACTCAGAATAACGGAAACAGGCTTACCGGAACGATTGACCAAAAACTTCTTTCCTTCCACGGAGGTCTCGTGCAGGATCTCACCAAAGACCACCTTGGCCTTTGTTGCTGGAATGGACTCCAGGTCTTTTATTTTAATCTTTGTCATAAAATATTCCTTTTCCTATTTTTTCAACTCCTTTTCCAACCAATCTTTGTAAATCATCTCACGCAAGGTTTCTTTGATAATGGGCGAGGCCAAATATTTGCCTTTGGCCGTTTTCTTTTCAAGGGCATCCTTTAATTGATTGATCAGGAGATTGGTTTCAAGATATTCTTCCAAGGCCTCCACGGTCAGGCCGTTAGCCTTTAACCAATTGTTGGTATCCGATGCCTTGTTCAGGTTATGCATGATTCGGAATGTATCCGATGCCTTTTGGAGTTGGGCCGTGGTCACACTTAATCTCATTTTTTTCGCGGCCGCCACCGCCACCTTCCGTGATACCACTTCCCTCAATGCATGTGAAAATCGTCCTGTCATCCTTAAAAAATCGACCACTTCCGCGACTGCCACCTCGATCTCTAATCCTTTTTTTGCCATGATTGCATCCCTCCTTTTAATGATTTGATTTTGATTGATCAAATGTTAATGTTAACGCCTTCTTCGAAAAATTGAGATACCCATTGAGCGAATATCCGCTCTTTAATCATCTCTTTTATATGATCATTCAATTCGGGCTTGATTACCTCTTCCACCCAAATCAACTGTTGATACTGCTCTTTCTGAAACGGCCCGAGCAGATCACCGGAATCGGCGCTAAAAACCTTTGCCGCAATCTCGGGGGACAACATTTTACGGGAGACAGCTCCAACGTAACCACCTGCATATTTTGTGGTTTCATCCAATGAATACCTCCTGGCCAAGGCGTGAAAGTCCTCCCCATCTTCCGCCACCTGCATGGCAATCTCATTGGCCAGGCCCTCCTCATCCACGGCAATGATAGATATCCTGGCAAGGTCAAATTCGGAGCGATTGTTGATAAAATATTCTTCTATCTTCTTCGCTTTCGCCATGCGATCCTTGAAATCGGCTATCAAAAGAGAGGATTCACAGAACGCCTCAAATTCATCCTCCGTGAGCCCGGATTGATCCAAAAAATACAGCATTTCTTGTGCGGAATACAAACCCCTGAGGGACCGGTAATTGTCGGCGAACTGCTGCAACCGATCATCCGTTATCTCCATGCCCATTTCCCGGGCCTTCTTGACCACTTCTTTGTGGATAATAATCTGGTTATAGATCGATTGGGATTGGCCCGTCAATGAAAGAAACCGGATCACATCCTCCGGTACGATGGTATCGTTCGAATAGGTAATCTTCAATCTATATTCCTCCTCATTGGTGTCCAAAATAGATTCAATTCGAGCTTTTTGCTTATTTCAGTGATTGTTTTTCAATAATGTCCATAACCGGTTTCATTTCAGGTTTCTCTTTTTATCGATTTAGAAAGGGGGTACGGGGATCTCTTTTCAATTTCACACCATTTGT
>JAFGGA010000121.1 GCA_016930835.1 Deltaproteobacteria bacterium | reverse complement strand
TATGGTGAGGATCAAAATCACGAAACAAGCTTTATAGTCAAGGCGCTTCAAGCCGCAGTAGATGATTGGTGCAAGATTCAGGTAATAACTTTATGACACAAGTGTAATTCCTGCCTGAGCAAACTGGTATACGGTTTAAGGTGTACGATGTACGGAAAAGCTTTAAACCGAGCACCTTGACCGTATACCTTATACCGTAAACCTTGCACCTTCAAATATTACCTCTCAACTTATCAAGCGTACTTATTTTAATACCCACTGTATTATTCGTTATTGACCTAATATTCCCCCATCGCCCGTAACAATGCCGCCTTGGCCAGGTTATGATCATAAAGGGCGCTGTAATAATTGGTCCTGGCTTGCGAAAGAAGGGTCTGTGCATCAAGGACCTCCGTAGAAGTGGTTACTTGGGCCTTATAACGCTCTTGGCTGACCCGAAGATTTTCCTCTGCCTGCTCCACCGCCTTTTTCGCGGTGGGGATGTTTTGTTCCGCCTGCTCAAGATTTAAAATCGCCCGTTTAATATCAAGACGAATCCCATTTTCAAGTACCTTTCTGGTATGGACCAACTGCCTTTTCAGGCTTTCAGCCTCCCTCACGGAACTTCGGCGCTTCCCCCAGTCCCACAAGGTCCACGACATCCCGATCATAGCCTGCCATGACTCGTCATCATGGAAGTCACTGCCGGAAACACTGGGATCGTCGCCCGCTTTGATATAGTCATAGGTAAATGAAACAGCCGGATAGTACTTGCTTTTGGCTAATCGAATCTGTTGATCCACCTGCAATACATTCAAATCGAGAGCCTGAATCTCCGGTCTACTATCCAGAGCCTTCTCCATATACTGCTCCAGATTCGGGGTTTCCGGTGAAAAAACCAGGATATCTTCCACCTTCACCGGACTATCAATGGGGAGCGATAAAAGCATATTAAAGGCTGAATATGAGAGTTTAACGGCATTCTGGGCCTTGATATAATTATGCCGTGTGTTGGCCAACTCCACTTCAGCCTTAAGAAGATCATTGACCGGAATCATCCCCACCTCATAAAAATTACGCGATACATCCACCTGGGATTCCAACAACGCTACCGCCTTTTCAGCCACATCCATACCTTTCTCAGCCTTTAGGATATTGAAATAGGCCTCTTTTACATCTAAGACCAGGTTAAGCTTTTCAAGCTCAAGATCAATCTTGGCCGAATCAATCCCCAACTTGGCCAGCTCATGAGCACTAACCACCGCATAACCAGCAAAAAGGGTTTGGGATATGGTGCTTTTCCATTGGTAATTATCCAGCGAATTCATATCCCTTGCTGAGGAACGAATGGTACCTTGAGGTAAACCCGGGATGGTAATGGTGGAAACAGTACCCGGACTTCTTTTCACCTCATCAAGCCTTGTGTATCCGTATATCGTGCTGAGCTTGGGGTAAAAATCCGCCTTGGCCTTCTCTTCTCCGTAAAGGGCCTCCTGGATCTTTTCTTCCTTTGCCTTGATGGATGAATTATTGATGAGGGCCGTTTGGATGCTCTCTTGCAGTGTAAAGACCTTCGCATCTTCCTCATCGGCCGAAACAACGCCAACAAAAAGAAATGAACATAGAATAAAGATAGTCAGTGTGATTGAATGAATATCCATTTTTCGCTTTTTCATAATCAAATGCCTCCATCATTTATGCGACAAACCCTTGCAGAACATTTTATGGTATGTGGAATCGAAAAATAATGTAACTGAAATATGCATTAAAACATGCCTAATTCATTAAAACAGCGGAAAAAATATGTCAATCTTAATCAATGACATAGAGATATTCAATGCTCGAAGGCTCGCGGACCTTGACAGAAAATCATAAAAAGTCCATTAATGAGACGGAAAAGAGAATACCTAAAAACATCTTAATATGGTTCATTAAAACCCTTACGCATTCTATTTCTTTTGATAAGGATCATGCATGAACAGACGAACTGGTCGATATATATGGATTGTTCTGATCATCCTTTTTATCGTTCTATGGGCCAACCGGAATGAATTGAGTCGAATCTTCCAATCAAGTCCCGACCCGGAATCCCTGGAATTCAATAAACCTCATGATCATAATGAAAAGACACCCACCATTATCTCCAACGATGAAAAGATCAATATTGATGTATTTGAAAAGGTACATCCAGCAGTGGTAAATATCGTGGCCACTACACTCGGCGTTAATTTCTGGTTGGAGATTATCCCCCGAGAAGGTCAGGGGTCCGGTTTTATTATTGACCAGAAAGGTTATATCCTGACCAACAACCACGTGGTGGAAAAGGCCCAGAAAATTATCGTCACACTTTCCGATGGCAATAAAATCAACGCATCCCTGGTGGGAAGAGATCCGACCTCGGACCTGGCCGTGATAAAAATACCCGAAGGAAATGCGAACATCTCCGTATCATTAGGAGATTCTGATCAGATTCGTGTGGGACAAAAGGCCATCGCCATCGGCAATCCCTTCGGCCTCTCCCATACCCTCACCACGGGAATCGTCAGTGCCACCAACCGGTCCATTATGATGGATGAAAACACCCAGATCGATGACCTCATCCAAACCGACGCGGCCATTAATCCGGGCAATTCCGGGGGCCCTCTTCTCAATTCCAATGGTGAAGTAATCGGGATCAACACAGCCATTTTCAGCATCTCAGGTGGTTATCAAGGGATCGGCTTTGCCATTCCCATCAATCGTGCCAAGGAAGTGGCATCACAACTCATTATATCCGGCAAGGTGGCCAGGCCTTGGATCGGTATCACCGGTATTTCCATTAACCAGGCTTTGGCTGAAGAATTGGGATTAGGCGTTCAGAACGGTATTCTTGTTGTAGAGACCCTGCCCGGAGGACCTGCGGATCAGGCGGGATTAAAAGGAGGGTCTGAGCGGGTTATTATCAACGGGATGCAATTATTGACTGGTGGGGATATCATCACAGCCATTGATGGTCAAGAGATTACCACCATGCAGGAGCTTGTTCGAACCATCGACCGAATGCGGGTTGGGCAAAAATTAATCGCGCAAGTCCATCGAAACCATCAATCATTGGACATTCAGATCGCCTTGGCTGAAAGGCCTTAAGAAAATCACGGCTCAATATGGCCCAATAAGATCATCCTCTCCCGGGCCGCTTCATCCCTTTTTTTCTCCCAGTCTTTCCACTCAATATTAAACGCTTCCATTTCATCCTGCAACCTGGATATTTCTTCTTTTGCTTCATCAGAGATGCTCTCAGACAGGTTGGAGATCCTCTTTTTTATTTCTCTCACCCGGTCTTTAATGGTCCTCAGCGCCTTCAAGGCTTCAACTTCGTCATCCGTCGGTACATTGATCCGTTGGCAACCTTTGCCGATACAGCTCTCTCCGGATTTTTTATCATGATACGCCATGTTAGACCCCCTTCTATTTCCCATATCCGCATGCCCGTAATTTAAAAATCCCTCCCAGTTTGTCAACCTTGGCGTTGCGACACGAGCATTAAAGCTTGACAAGTTTCTGATCATTCATGATAAATGATCCATTATTAACCAGGATGGTCTCGTAACAAAACTTAGGACGCCATTCTTTGTCATTTCCCACATCGGCGGGGAATCCAGTTTTTTTCTGATCATTATATAGGTTCTGGACTCCGGTTTTCACCGGAGTGACGACTTTTTACAACACTTACACATCGTTAAACAATGACGGCCTCGTAAAAAGTCGGAAAACACCTGTTTTTGTCATTATCCGATTAACGGTGAATCCAGTCTTTTCAGGTAGTTGCATGGTCTCTGGACCCCGGCTGCAGTCTATCCCGCACTGGATACGGGACCGGGGTGACGACTTTTTGCGAGATTGTCAAAAATGATAAAAAGGATAATAACACCCAATGAAAATATTTGATAACCTCCATGCCTTCCTGTGGAACAATCCCACGGCCAATAATGCCAATACGTATCTGATCAATGGAGTAAAAAAGATACTCATTGATCCAGGGCATTACCATCTGATGAACCATATTCGACAAGGGCTATCCGAGCTTTCCATGACCTTGGAGGACATTGATCTAGTCATTATTACCCATGCCCATTCGGACCACATAGAGGGAATCGAGGCCTTTTTGAACACATCAACGCTTATTGCCGTCAACAAAAAAGACATGGCACCCCTTCAAGGCATCACCCATCGATTGGTCCATGCAAACGGAACCATCGACCCGATCATTAATCTCTTTCTGGATGAAGGAGACCTTCAGGTGGGGGACATGAAATTCCAGGTCATTCACTCTCCAGGCCATAGTCCCGGATCAATCTGCCTTTATTGGCCGGAGAATAAAGTCCTCTTCACAGGTGATGTGGTGTTCAACCAAGGGATCGGCCGCACTGATTTACACGGGGGTGATGGCTCACTACTCAAGCAAAGTATCGTCAGACTTTCTAAGCTGGATGTGGAATATTTGCTACCGGGGCATGGACCCATTGTAATGGGCACTGAAAACGTGAAACGAAATTTTCAGGATATCGAAAGCATGTGGTTTGGGTATCTGTAAAACCAGGTTCAGGGTTTAAGGTATAGGGTTCAAGGTAAAACCCATACAACACCTTAGACCGTATCCCTTATACCTGCTTGCACTTCATTAAAAAACCATTTTAAATTGAGAATAAAAACCAAATGATAAAAGGTGTTTCTAGTGGCGATCGACTTTGATCTGAGACAATTAGAGATATTCTGCAGGGTGGTTGAACTCAAAAGCTTTTCCAAGGCCGCTGATGCCGTGTTTCTTGCACAGGCATCCGTGAGTGAGAGGATCTCAAACCTGGAAAAAGCCATCGGCACCAAATTATTGGACCGCTTGGGGAGAGAGGTGCTACCCACCAAGGCCGGTGAAATCCTTTATAAACACGGCATATTGCTCCTGGACATGAAAAAAACGGCCCGCTTAGAGTTAGCGGATTTTCTGGGGATAAAACAAGGTGAAATATCCATCGGAGGCAGCACCATACCAGGGGAATATATCCTGCCCGCGATACTGAATGGTTTTCAAAAAAAATACCCATCCATTTCCGTCCAATTAATTGTGGCGGATACCCGTGAAATTGGTGATCGCGTTCTCAAGGGCAGCCCTGAACTGGGTGTGGTGGGGTCAAAGGAATCTGATAACAACTTTATTTATCACGAGCTTTGGCTGGATGAACTGGTCCTGGCCGTACCTCCTCAACACCGCTGGGCCAAGATAAAATCTGTTTCATTAAAAGAGCTTTCCACAGAGCCTTTTATTGCCAGGGAAATGGGTTCGGGGACCTTGCGGATCATTCATGAATACCTGGACAAGGTTCAACCACCATCAAAGCAATCCTTGAATATCGTGGCCCGGCTAGGAACATCAACGGCGGTTAAAGAGGGGATCAAGGCGGGGCTGGGTGTATCCATACTGTCTTCACGGGCCTTAAACACGGAGTTAAAGACGGGACTTCTTAAAACAGTAAAGGTAAAGGGTTTGCCCATCATGTCTCGACGTTTTTATCTGATTCGAGATAAGAGACGTATTGCCTCACCTATATGCCAGGCCATGATTGATTTCCTCCTGGCAAGTTTAAAATAAAATTTTTCCACCACCTGTATCATTTGCTATCGTTACCACGATCTCCGCTGCCTGCCGCAGGCATGATAAGGATCAAAACAGCCCCTATGGCCGTTAAAATGCTGAGTATCCACCATATAGGATCATAATAGCCAAAAGTATCATATACCCACCCTGCAATAGGTGCTCCTGTAATAATCCCAAACGTAAAAAAAAGATTACCGAGCCCGTAGATCTTACCAAAATTTTTCACACCGAAATATTCACGATATATGGGAATTCTGACCGGCATCATCCCGGCTGTGGCTATCCCTGCGAAGATTATGAATAAGGTCAAAAGGGGAAAAGAGCCGCTTCTTAAGAGCCAGAAAAAGAATAATGCGATACTGTTCAGGCCGATGGACAATGCCATCATATACCTCATATCAAATATATCGCATACCCATCCAAAAGGGAACCGTGCCACAAGACTGATTAAAGCAACCGCCATAATGGTCCTGCCGCCAATGGACCTCTCGATCCCCAGACTCGAGAAATAAGGCATCAGATGGGTGCTAAAAGCGGACCATGCAATGACCTGAAAGGCCGTTGCAATACCCATCAGCCAGAATGCCCGCATCTTCAATGCCTGCTTGACGCTCTTTTCATGGCTTTCTATCGCGGATTCGGCCTGCGATAAGGTCACACCCTGAGGCTTTCCGTCCGGGAAAAGCCCGTATTCTTCAGGCCTTGTACGAAAAACCAGAGCCGCGGGTATTCCCAGTATCAAAAATCCAATGGCGTAATAGACTAGGCATTGTTGCCAGCCGAATCGATCAATAAAAAATACCAGTACGGGGGCAAAGAGCCCGCTAAACCCGTTACCCAGGAATAGTACCCCGCTGGCCTTACCAAGGTCCTTTCGGAACCATCGAGTCAGTGACGTTTGCGGTACCATGTATGCGCCAAGGGATCCTCCAAGGCCCATGATCAAAAAACTGATATAAAACAAAAATAGATTAGTGGCCTGACTAAAGCAAAAGTATCCAATAATAAGGACACTGACACCCCATAAGGCCAGTTTCCTTGCCGGATACCGGTCCACCAAAGAACCCATTAGCGGCGTCAATGCACCCGATTCCATACCCCGTAATGAGGTGGCCAACGAAATCGCTGCGTAACTCCATCCAAAGGTTTGAGCGATGGGTTCAATAAACGCGGTAAATCCATAGATGGATACAATACCATTGTAGCCGGACAATAAAATGCCGGACCCGACTATATACCAACCGTAAAACAAAATAGGACACCTCCGAAAATGAACTCGCGGATTTGAAAGATCCTTACGCCGCCCGCGGCATAGTTATCATAGCCGTCTCTAAGTGTCTATTGATTCCGAATAGCCAAGCCTCTCTTTGGCACTCATTCAGAAACACACTGAACCCCTCTCCCGCTAAGGCTCAGTCAATATTTTTTGCTGTATCCAAAAATCTACGTTTGATTTGCGTTTATGCGATCATCATGTTATTTATTTGTATTATGAAATATATCCCAAAACCTTTCTTGTTCAATTGTAAAACCGTTTTAAACAATTTCATTGATATTATTTATCCTCCTAGATGCCATATATGCCAGGATTGGCTTAAGGATCATCCGCATGGGAAACAACTTATTTGTGATCGATGCAGGAGTGATTTCGCCGAACTCCATTCACCCGTGTGCCCTGTTTGCGGTAGAACCTTTGAATCAGAGTCTGAGGATGATCATCTCTGTGAAACATGTCTGAGGAATCCTCCTCATTATGATGCATTAAGGGCTCCGTTTATTTATAAAGGCAGGCTCATGGAGGCGATTCACCGGTTTAAATATGGAGGGAAAACCAATCTAACCCGCTCACTAGGCCCTTTATTAGCCTCTTTTGCCTTAATGTGGCTAAATAAGACCGATCATCTGTTGATCATGCCCGTACCCCTGCACCCCAAAAAATTGCGCGGAAGAGGATTCAATCAAAGCCTTCTTCTCGCAAGAGAGATCCAATCCTCCTTAGAGGTGGAACTGGACTTTTTGACCCTGAAACGGATAAGGGATACACAACCCCAGGCAAGCCTGAAACGCATTGAAAGACGAAAAAACGTTCATAGGGCCTTTGCCATAAACACCAAAAAGGCATTAAAAGGCCGAACGGTTTTGCTTGTTGACGATGTAGCTACAACGACAAGCACCCTGGATGAATGCGCCCGCGTGCTCAAAAGGGCTGGCTGTGTAAGGGTGTTTTGCCTTGTACTTGCGAGGGCATTAGAGTAATAATAACATTTATGTTTTATGAAACCCTTTAGATGATTTATGAAACTCTCAATGAATGCTGTAAGTATCTTGCTGGGTGCCCACATGGAAACGTATCGTTTAAAAATAAAAAACATTTCCGATGCCAGGAAAGAGATGGTTCTTCTGAAAACGAACGGTAAAAAGATCGTCTTTACGAACGGCTGTTTTGATATCCTCCATATCGGTCATCTCCGTTATCTCTATAAAGCCAAACAACTGGGGGACTTTTTAATGGTGGGCCTGAATAGTGACCGGTCCGTCAGGTCCATAAAAGGCCCTGAACGGCCTATTATTCCTCAAGATCAACGTGCTGAGATGCTGGCGGCCATCGGATTCGTGGATGGTGTGATCTTGTTTGATGAAGATGATCCATTGGAACTTATCAAGCAACTGATGCCGGACATCCTGGTTAAGGGCGAAGACTGGAGTGAAGACGACATCATCGGCTCCGATGTGGTCAAGGCCGGCGGCGGTGAGGTCCAGCGTATACCGCTCGTATCCGGCTTTTCCACAACGGAGCTAATTAAAAAGATAAAGGGTTGAAACCTTCGGTATTTCTTTTTTACCCCTTTTCTCTATCTGTTAGACTCTTCTAAGAAATTAAAAACGTTACGCCTCACTGCTTTTTTTGTTACCGAACCCATATCGATCGCCGTAATAGCCAGGATGCAGCCCGATATTTCCACCATTCTGGTAGGTCGATTGAAAAAAAGGATATCCCAAACAGATGATATTTTATCCATGAATCACCCCCTTAAAAGAAGGTTTATGGTTCGCGGTTCGCGGGAAAACATATAAAATATAAGAACCTGAAAAGCCGATACCTTTTAACGCCTAATCATTTGGCCTCGGGAAAATGGCCCAATCGAAGCATTGTTGTGATAACGGCGAGCCCAAAATGTTTGGCCTGTCCTATAGGACCGAGCTTTCCGGTTTTAGATAAAAAACCCTGAACCGGAACGGCTCAGGGTAAAGAAAGCCATGGACCGGTTTACAATCCATGGCACATGTTGAAACTTATGTAACAAATAGGTCAGCCGCCAACATCCGCCAGGACCGGGTCTCTCGCGCCGGCTATCATCGTATTTTGGCGTTTCAATCGATCAAATTTCGTAACAAGTTAGGTTTTTCTAAATCCAAACGATTGGATTCCGCGCCAAATTTTTCAAAAATCTAAAATGATACCAAATTTCATTCTTGCATCCTTTTTCATCCTTGGCCAGGAAGGATCAACAAGGTATTGTAATGTGTCAAGAAAAATACATGATTAACACTCGAATCAGGTTCTTTGATTTTTTATTGCTGTTACGTTCTGAATGGGTTAAACATGTGCAAGCTGGATGAAAAGGAGCTTATGCATGTTCGATTTTGAGAAAGGCCGGGTCAGATATATCAAGGGCGGCAAGTATCCTCAATGCCACACCGTTTTTATTGATGATGAGATTCGAGTATTGATCGATCCCGCTTGTGATGCGGAGAAATTAAAACCGATTCAATCGGAAAAGAGCATTGATATTGTGATCAATAGTCATTGTCATGAAGATCATTTTCTGAATAATTATCTATTCCCGGAAGCGCAATTATGGGTCCCGGCCCTGGAAGCCGACTTCTATTTGGACATTCGTCAACTCATTGACGCCTGGACTTATGCGGAACCTGCCAACAAAGAATATAGAGAAAACATAAAAAAAAATATCTGACCCAAGAGGTTCATTATCAGGAAAGAGAACCCGATCGGTTGCTTAATGATGGGGAAATCATGACATTCGGTGAAACACGATTGCAGGCACTTCACATGCCGGGTCATAGCCGGGGGCATATGTGTTTTCATTTCCTGAATGAAAGGATCATCTTTACGGCGGATCTGGACCTGGTGAAAGCGGGACCCTATTATGGAGACCGGGATTCTGATGTAGATGATGTGATAAGCTCTTTGGAACGGCTTGCCCGGATTGATGTAGATACCTATTTGACCGCCCACGGCAAGATCGGCATCTATGAAGGAAATCCGGACCATGTGAAAAAATATCTGGACATCATATACCAGCGCGAAGACAGATTAATGACATTCCTAAGCCAAGGTGCCAAGACCTTGCGGGAAATCGCAGATCAAGGTATTATTTACGGAAAGCGAAAAGTCACCGGCGCATGGGACCTGACCGTGTCGGAGCGACATATGATGGAAAAACATCTGAAAAGGCTAACACGTCTGAAAAAGGTTCAGGAAGATGATGGTTTTTTCTTTTTAGGTGGTGAACCCTGAAAGATATCCCCGTGCCCCCGAAAACCGTTTTTGGATAGAGATGGAACAGAACGGCATAGGATAAGGTGACTTACGGATAGATTCCTCGTTCCATCTTCCGCAACATCACCCCTGATACGCCATTACAAACTGCCTTTATACGATTTTAGCATCTCATCCCAAAATTCCTTTTGCTTCTCTCGCCAATTGGGACCCGTGAATCGCCTATCAAAAAAGGTGCCCAACCGGTCATACCACCTAAGCCACACATTCTTATTCTTTTCCTTGGCCTCGATAATATCCGCGACAAATAATCCGATGTTGTTGATCTCATCCTTAGGGGCGTAATATGAAGCACCCTCTTCGGCGGACTTTTTCAGGTTCTCTTCCGTCAAAGCATGGGCCGTCAGCATCAGGGCCGGAATCTTTCGGCTTTTTGCTATCGCCAGAAGATCGAATCCCTGCACCCCCATGATATCCAAAATAGCCACATCATATTCATCCTGTTCAAGCATCTTTTTGGCATCTACAAATGTCGAAGCCGTATCGATCCTGCACATATCTAAAAGTTCAACCAGTGTATCCAGAACATCCTTCTCGTCATCCACAATCAAAATCTTTTTCCCTTTAATGATTTTCCTCCAGTCCATTTTAGCCCTCCATTTTATCGTATTCAATGATTCATAATAATGCGCTAAATCCGAATAAATTTAAGGATGATTATATAATTGTCAATAAAAAAGGATATTTAATATCCACCCAAAGACCGTTCATTAGAGAATAAACCGAAATCAGGGGTTCACCAACAGCATTTTATCCGAAGAAAAGGCTTCCCCCTGAACCTTATAAAACCCGGCTAAAAGGTCCTGTACCGTCAGATTCTTTTTCTCCTGCCCTCTCACATCCATGATAATCCGGCCCATATTAAGCATAATCAATCGGTTTCCGAATTCCAGGGCCTGCTTCATATTATGGGTCACCATCAGGGTTGTGAGTTTAAGCTCATGGATGATCTTATTGGTCAGATCAATGATCTGGTGAGCCGTTTTGGGATCTAGGGCGGCGGTGTGTTCGTCCAAAAGCAGGACTTCCGGATGGATCATGGTGGCCATGATCATGGTCAAGGCCTGTCTCTGCCCCCCGGAGAGAAGTCCGACCTTATCCTGAAGCCTGTTCTCCAACCCCAATCCCAGGACCTTAAGTTTTTCACGAAACAGATCCCTATCCCGATTTTTGACCCCGATTCCCAGCCCCCTTGGTTGCCCTCGCTTTTTGGCCAGCGCGAGATTCTGCTCAATGCTTAGAGTGGAACAGGTTCCCAGAAGGGGATCTTGGAACACTCGCCCCATAAACTTCGCCCGTTTGTGCTCCGGCCAAACGGTGATTTCCGTATGATTCAGAAGGATCTTACCGCTGTCCAAAAGATGTGATCCGGCCACACAATTGAGTAATGTCGATTTACCGGCCCCATTTGACCCTATGATGGCGACAAAATCGCCCGGCTCCACATCCAGGTTGATGTTGTCCAATGAGAGGACTTCATTGATACTTCCCCGATTGAAATATTTGGTAATAGCTTTGAGGGTTATCATTTTCTCCGGATCCGCTCCTTCACTTTCGGGGTCACCAGCGCCGCAATAACCAACAAGGCCGTAATCAGATTCAAGTCGCTGGGTGTGAATGAGATGCGTCCCCAATGGATTCCCAATGCCAGGGCAATGGCGATTCGATAAATAATCGAACCTATCAATGCGGCCACGCAGGCGCGTGCGATGGTGCTTTTACCAAATACCGTTTCCCCCACAATAACCGAGGCCAGGCCCGCGATAATCGTGCCCACGCCCATGTTCACATCAGATGCCCCCTGGTTTTGAGCGATAAGCGCGCCGCTGAAGGCCACCAAGGCATTTGAAATGCCGACTCCAAGGATAATAATATGATGCGTATTCACCCCCAGGCTGGTAATCATCTGTGGATTACAACCCGTGGCCATTAAGGCCTGACCAAGCTCAGTATGAAGAAACCATATGAGTAATGCCGTGGCAAAAAGGGCCAATATACCGAAGATAAAAGGGGATGCGATATATCCGGGTATACCCAATGCCTGCAATGGGGAAAGGACATTTTCAGTACCTAACAAAGAGATGTTGGGGCCGCCCATGATCCGGATATTAATGGAATAAAGAGCGATCATGGTCAGTATGGAGGCCAGCAGATGGATAATCTTTAATTTAGTATTGAGCAGTGCCGTTACGACTCCGGCCAGAAAGCCGGAGCCGAGAGCGAAAAGAAGGGAAACAAAAGGATTGATACCGTGCGTCAGGGCCACCGCGGAGACGGAAGCACCCAAAGGCAGGCTCCCGTCCACGGTCAGATCAGGGAAATCCAGCACCCGGAACGTCAGATAGACGCCGAGGACCATAATACCATAAACAAACCCCTGTTCAAGTGCCCCCAGAAAGGCATACCAGGTCATTACTTATATACCATATCCGCCGTCTTCAAAAGGCTGTCAGGAACACGAACACCCATATCCTTTGCGGATTTAAGATTAATATGCAGTTTTAATTCCTTTTGGGTTTCAACAGGGGTCTTACCGGGATCAACTCCATCGAGAATACGTTTGGCCATGGCCCCGGTTTGACGGCCGTGCTTATAATAGTCAAACCCCATGGCCGCTACACTGCCTCTCTTAACGGAATCCACGTCCGCACTGAACAACGGCAGATCGTTCTCGGCACATACCTTTACGGCCGATTCCAGAGATTCCACTACGGTGTTGTCAGTCGGGACAAATACGGCGTCGACCTTTCCCACCAAGCTCTTTGCCGCCTGATAAACCTCGCTGGTTTTGGACACGGTCGCGTCCACCACCTCATATCCCATTTTTTGTCCAACCTCCCGGAGAAGCTTAACAGAGCTGATAGAGTTGGTTTCTCCTGAATTATACAGGACACCGAGCTTTTTCATGCCGGGGAGAAACTCCCTGATCATTTGCATGTGCTCACCAAGGGGTAACATGTCGGATACACCGGTAATATTTCCGCCCGGACGATTAAGGTCCTTTACCAGTCCGGCCATAACGGGATCGGTCACCGCCGTGAAGAGCATGGGGGTTTTTTGCATATGAGGTGCCTTTTGTAAGGCCTGTGCGCATGTCTGAGCGCTCGGAGTGGCAATGGCGATAATGAGATCCGGCTTTTCCCCCATAATCTGGGTTCCGATCTGCCCGGCTGTGGCCATGTTGGCCTGGGCGTTATGCACGGTGTATTTCACATCCACATTGTTTTCTTTCATATAATCCTGAAAACCCTTTAATACCGCATCAAGTGCGGGATGCTCCACAAACTGGCTTACGGAGACATTATAGGTCTTTGCCTGAACACTCGCAAACGGTGCCAAAACCAATAATACCAGAACACCCCATATCATCTTTTTCATGCCTGCCCTCCTTTTGTTGAATGGTTAGAAAAAAGAAATGTTATTTACATACAGGAATGGAATATCTTTATGGATATTAAAGGAAAGAAAGGGCCGATGTCAATGATTTGCCGAACAAGCAAAGGGGGCACTAGAGGATCTTTTCCATATGGATATGTTCAATACCAGCCTCCATGAATGGTGAACCGTATTCAGTAAAGCCCAATTTTTGATAAAAACCCCTTGCGTGCATCTGCGCACCCAAAAATACGCGCTTCATTCCCATACGCTGAGCTTCTCTAATCAAGGCCCGGACGGCCGCCACACCCACTCCCCTGCCCCTGTATTCCTTTAAAACCGCGAGCCGACCGATATGCCCATCACCAAGCATTCGTCCCGTACCGGCAAATTGATCGCCGTCCTTCACCAGGACATGAACAACATGGGGATCCAATCCATCAAAATCCAGGGATTCCGGTACGTTTTGCTCTCCCATGAATACGGAAGTTCGGATTTTTCGAATTTCTGGCCCGTACTGGGCATCAAATTGAACAATGATGGTTTCGGCCATGAATGGATATTCCCGGAGGAATGATAGCTCAGGCTGAGCGGTCCTGTGTTTGGCGTTCAGGGATACAAAAGCGGTTAGACTCATTTCAAATGGATTCCGCCTTTATAAAAATTTCAAAAAAATTTCAACCAATGGGTTATGGTGGAAATTCTGGATCTTAGAAAAATCGTTCGCGAATCCCGTTGGTTATGACCCTTGAACGTGGAACTGGGAACCCTCGAGGTATCGTTTTTTTAACCCATTTTGCACCAAAACCACAAAGGATTCAATTGATTTTTTAGGTCATCCCGCCTTTCCTTCGATGTCCCTTGATTCTTCGTGGATGGACGCATCGACGAATTCATGGACAGAAGAAGATTTAAAGAATGACAATATTGAATGAGCAATATAAACACCTAAAAAGCTTATGGCCAGATATTCAATAACTGAGGATCCTAAGCAGCCTCCATATATTTCATGAAAAACATTTGTTGCGGTTGACAATGTATGGACAAAGGTTCACATTATGAACGTGTGATTCAGATGCATTGCGGGAAAAATCGAAATTCCTGGACAACTGTAAGCAGAAATGTATGCAAACAATTTTTAAAGGTGGTAAGGCTTTTATCGTGAAATACTGCAATCAATGTGGCTCAAAATTGAGTTATCGCATATCCAAAGGGGATGACCGTCCACGCTTCATTTGTGATGTCTGCGGGATCATTCATTACGAGAACCCCAAAATGGTTGTAGGATGTATCCCGGAGATGGAGGGCCGTGTATTATTCTGCAGGCGGGCAATCAGACCCCGCTACGGCAAATGGACCATACCTGCTGGATACCTAGAAAATGGGGAAACCATGGAAGCTGGCGCAATACGGGAGACTCTTGAAGAAACGGGGGCGAAAGTGGAGGCCCTTAAGCCCTTTGGCCTCTATAATTTGACCTTTATCAATCAGGTTTATCTGATATTCAGGGGCCGGTTGATCGACGATCATCATCAGGCAGGGAATGAAAGTTTGGAGGTCCGCCTCTTTAAGGAAGAAGAAGTACCTTGGGCCGAACTGGCCTTTTCTGTAATCCGCGAGGCGCTTCACACTTACTATCAAGACCGCTTAAACGAATTTTTTCCATTTCATATAGGTGATATTCAGGAAGCTTGAAACAGTGCGTTTTGTAATGAACGATTACATTATCCGATTCAACCTCCATCGTTACTCATATCATTTACAGACCTTTTAAAATCTTCTGAGCCAAGATGCAAAAGAGAAAAATCCCATAGATCGATATCCTTTATATGTTGAATTGGAAAAAGTACGTGTTGTATCGCTTTATGAGGATGGCATAGTCTTCACCCTTGGGTCTTACACCCTGATAATCATACTCTAACTTTCTATTTCACATCAGATCGTGAGATGCTATTTCATGATATTTTTTTTGGTGTTGCCGATTGGATAGACCGGAAATGTCTCAAACTTAAGAATATCCACCCAATCGGAACGGCTTGCGATCAGGCCCTTTTCATCCGTATCGATGACATTTATGACCCGGCAACCCTGAAGGTCCAGAAACTCAAAAAGCACTTTCACCTTGTCCGGCCATCTCCATTTTTCCCTTTTCTCCTCGACTGCCTTCTCATCCTTCGCATTCCATGTACAAATGTTCATAAAATACATGTGACCACCTCCTTTAGTTGCTTTGAGATAAAAATGGATGTCTCTATTTATCACCTGCTGATAGGGGCTGCTTAGCCCGGCTCCCCATAGAATACAGTCCTACAGGGCAATAAACGAGCACGCTTTTAGAAGGCTATCCATGGGCTGATCTCCTGGTTAATTTACGCTTTATATTCAAACGCTGTTCTACAGGAGTCCGTTTCCGAGATGGCTTGGAGATAAGAATGATCTTGAAAGTTGAATATCAGGTGGTAATGGAGATTAGGATTGTATGTATAAATTACACCACTTTTCTATGGAATCGTCAACCAATAAAAATAGCGGATTGAGCGCTAACCCAAGATCAAGATCGTATCATCCGGATGACTGGATATCATTGACATGGAAGTATGAATTTATATATGATGAATCATAAGGTTTCCCCAATACATGTTGATGATGAGGAGGAGGTAACCGGATGAAAATACACGTCAAATTTATGGGCCTGGGTACTCTCTATAAGGCCATGAATAAGAAAAAGGATCTGGATCTGGATTTTCCCAAAAATCATGTTACGGTTAAGGACATAATAGACAGCCTTATTCAGAGATATGGCGTCCATATCAAAAAGGCCCTTCTGAACCAGGAAGGGGATATTGATATGGAAATAAGAGTCCTTCACAATAACAAGACTTTTCTGACCTACGGCCAACGAATGGACATCGCTCTGAACGAAGGAGATACACTGCAATTCATGTCAGTGGGGTGAGGCTGATGAATTGCGATCGGTCTGGTCGCCGAATAAACATTTCGGAATATCTAATAATAAGGGGCATCCCATCCAATGATGGGATGCCCCTTGTTTTTACAACTCGATAATGAATGAATTAAATAACGCTTACATTAATAGCAGAAGGGCCTTTTTTACCCTGCTCTATATCAAATGTAACCTGATCGCCTTCATTAAGAGACTTGAAACCTGAAGAATTGATCCCTGAGTGGTGAACAAATACATCCGGGCCATCTTGCTGCTCAATGAAGCCGAAGCCTTTGCGGTCATTAAACCACTTTACGATTCCATTAGCCATTGCGACATCCTCCCTTCACATAAATTTTCATGCTTTCTTACTTAAGGTTGCCACTTTTGACAAATGGATCTTACCTTACATAATGAAACGGGCACTTCCATAAAGGCGAGCCCTCATGATTTGGCCATAAGTTAATCTTCTTATTCGACAAAGTCAAGCTATTTCACGACCCGGTATTCCGGTACGGTCCCATCTCCCCTTAAAACAGAATCTTCGATAAGTGTTTATTTCTTCCAGTATTTTTTGATCCTGGACCCCTCGAATCCTCTACTTCGATGAGTCGATTATAGATCATCCTAATTTCTGCTCCGTCAACAGCGTTTAGCCCCACCTACAAATGTTTGCTTTTACATTTGTTTTACAAATCTTCCCTTTGTTTTGTTGTATAATGCCTTATCGTTCGAAAAGAAAACACTATCCGAAAATCAATCTTGTCCGGTTAGGATTTTATGTGAAGGGACAACAGGACTCTATTTCTAGTCCGTTGGCGTCCCTTTTTTATGGCAAAAAAATGAGAACCTAAATAGGGGCTACGTTGCCCCTATTTTTTAAGGACCTTATTAAGACAGAGCTAAAAACAGACATTCAAGGAGATGATATGAAATTATTACTGACTTCCGTGTTCGGGCCATATGGGGTCGATGATGAATATGGCGAAAAAGAAAATAAAATGGAGCTGTTTCATAACCAGGTGACCAGAGAACAAGGCATCTTTTCCTATCGATTTAATCATGGGAGCCAAGGGCTTTATTTTTTGGCCGAAAATATCGACATGCCCACTGCCATTCTGGATTTCCCGACGTTTAAACGTTTTAAGCAGGAATTAAAAAAAGGATATGATTACGTCGGGATCAGCTTTATCATTCCCAATTTCAAAAAAGCAAAGGCCATGGCGCGGGCCGTTCGCAAATTGTCACCGAAGACAAAGATCATTTTAGGCGGCCATGGGGTCAATATCCCCGATATCGAATCCATGATCGATCAAGATTTTATATGCAAAGGGGAAGGTGTCTATTTTTTAAGGGAGCTTTTTGGAGAAAAGATGAATAAACTCATCAAACATCCTCTTGAATACAGCTCATTCAACAGGCAGGTTATGGGAGCTCCTTGGGCCCCCGACTCCGGTATATTGATTCCCGGCGTGGGGTGTGTCAATAAATGCCGTTTTTGCGCTACCTCACATTTCTTTGGAAACTATATCCCCTACCTAAAAACCGGGAAGGATATCTTTGATGTCTGCTGCCGGTACGAAGATGAGATGAATATAACGGATTTCGGAGTATTGGATGAAAATTTTCTAAAAATGAAGGATCGCGCACTGGAATTGCTTGATCTGATGGAAAAACACGATCGTCACTTTAGTTTTGCCATATTCAGCTCTGCTGAGACACTGAAAGACCTCGGTGATCTGGATATTCTGGTTCGCATGGGGGTGACCTTTATATGGGTCGGCGTTGAATCAAAAAAGGAGATCTATGCGAAGAATAAAGGTGCGGATTTCTCAATCCTTTTAAGAGAATTAAGGAAAAGGGGCATCAGCGTGTTGGCGTCATCGATCTTATTTATCGAAGAACACGATAAAAATACGATCTGGGAAGATGTGGACTTTGTGACTTCATTGAATCCGGATTATGTGCAGTTCTCACCTCTGGGACCCATCCCGGGAACCAAATTGTATGATGATTATGAAAAGCAGGGAAAGGTCATCAAAGATATTCCATATGAATCCCATCACGGTCAGGGGAAAATATGGTTTTACCATGATCATTTTTCAAGGGATGAATCGGAAGATTTTTTACGCCTGGCTTTTGAGATAGACTATAACCGAAACGGCGCTTCCATTTTACGAGATATCAAAACGACCTTGGAAGGCTATTCATATTGTAGAAACCACCCGGATGAGCGTATTCGATGGCGATTGGAACTTTTTAAAAAAAGGCTGAAGATGATGCGATACTTCCTTATGGCTTCGACTTTTTTCGTCCAGAACCGAAAGAGCGAAGCCCTGTTAAAAGAAATCAAAAAAACCTATCGTTTACAATTCGGCCGGATAGGCCTCGTTTCTTGGGCGGCATCCTTGTTGGTTGTGTTTTTCAGCATAAAGGAATATCTGCGGTGCCGGATTGTCGGAGACCTCAGGGTGCCGAAAACGACATATCGTGCATTGAACAAGGCTTTTAAACATAAATATTATCCGGTCAAGGACTTTAACGCTATAAAGGATAAGGTGAGAATACCGTATCGATTGAGCGAGCTACCCAGGGATTAAATAAAATTTTAAGGGTTGAATTCATGCCACCATGGGAATAGAATGATGACAGCAAGGGATGGCATGCCTTTCCAAGCCGGCAAAAATCAGCAGATCGTCCGGCACCGGGGCTGTGGGCAATGAATCAATCAAAGTGGTTTCTTCATCCGATCCTTATTTTTATCTCATCCATTGTGGCGGTATGCCTATCCCTTATCTTATATATCTACTGGTATGTAGAAATCAGTACGGGATTGAAGGGTGTTTTAGACAGGGCCAAACTGGATCCAGAGAGGGTTCTGGCATCTCAAACCTGGCTGGTAATAATGGTGCTGTCCATACTGGTAGGGATCATCCTGATGGGCATATTCATCATCTTTATTTACAACCAAAAGACATTCCGGCTTTACCGTCTCCAGCGTAACTTTATCAGTAATTTTACCCACGAATTGAAGACCCCCGTCACATCCTTAAAGCTGTATCTGGAGACTTTCCGGAAATATGATCTTCCCCGGGAAGATCAACTCAGGTATATCGGTTATATGGTTCAGGATGCGGACCGGCTGACCCACAATATCAACCGCATCCTGAACCTCGCCAGGATTGAGAGCAAGACCTATGAGGGCACGGTCAAAAGGGAGGACCTGGTTCAAGCGATTGAGCGATTTTATGAAAAAAACCGTCACCTCTTTGATGGGTGCGAAATCAATATTCATAATCCTTCGGGAAGGTCGTTTCCTTACATCATTAATCCTGCCTTGTTCGAGATACTTTTGATGAATCTGTTCACCAATGCCATCAAGTACAATGAATCAAAGGTCCCCCGGCTGGATATTACCTTTGAACCCAAAGGTAGGGGCTTATACATCCGCTTTGAAGACAATGGCATGGGATTACCGAGATCGGAGCTTAAGAAGGTCTTTAAAAAATTTTATCAGATCGGACGCGCGGATGACATGTCCGCCAAAGGCACCGGACTCGGCCTGTACCTGGTTGAGACCATTGCCCGATTTCACAAAGGAAAAATGACTGCCGAATCAAAAGGGATTGGAAAGGGTGCAGCCTTTTCCCTGATCCTTCCCCTGAAAAATTTCAAGGTCTGAACGAAAGAGGGACGCAATGGGTAACCCCAACAACATAAAGATCCTGGTGGTAGAGGATGAGACGCACCTGGCCGAAGGTCTGAAGCTGAACCTGGCGTTAAAGGGCTATCATGTGATGACCGCAGCGGATGGGAACTCGGCCCTGCAAAAATGGAAGGAATGGCAGCCAGACCTGATCATTCTGGACATCATGCTTCCAGGGATTGACGGCCTATCCGTACTCCGTGGCATCCGTCTTGAGGACGAACGCATCCCCATCTTGATCCTGTCGGCTAGAGGCGATCCCGAGGACAGGGTCAAAGGGTTCTCCTATGGTGTGGATGATTATCTGGCCAAGCCCTTTAATCTGGATGAATTTTTACTGAGGGTGGAGCGGCTTTTGACCCGGCGGGCCTGGTCCCAGGAAGGGTCTGATTCAAAGGGAGACATATCGTTGGCACTCCCCCGGATCTATGAATTCGGGGAAAATTGGATCGATTTTCAGACCCTGAAAGCCCATGGCCCGTCCGGTCAGATCAGCCTGACCGAACAGGAAGCCAGGCTATTAAAACTTTTTATTGCCAATCGCAGCAGACCCCTTTCAAGAAGGAAGATCCTGGAAATCGGATGGGGGTATTCCAGGGGGACCACCACCCGGACAGTGGACAATTTTATTGTCAGGTTTCGGAAGTATTTCGAACACAACCCCAAAAAACCCTTGTATTTTAAAAGCCTCCGTGCGGTGGGATACATCTTTGATCACGACACGGTTGAGAGGGGATAATCATTCCGTTCTTCTTGGGTTCGATATCAGGTCTCTTTTCATCTTATTGGCTGGAATCAATTTGTAAGGAAACATTTGCAAAACCGCTTTGTTGTCCGATGTTTAATCCGAAAGATTGAATTCCACCGTGAACCGGCTTGAAAAGATATATCACCAATATTTCGAACAAATCCTGGAAGACCCTGCTCCTAAATAGAACAAAGGCCCTGATACCCTATTTAAAAACATTGAATATTTAACTTGCTATTACATATAAAGGTAATTAGGATGACTGATCAATGCGACCGGTTTTGAGTCCCTCAGTGAAGATGATCGAGTAGCCCTTGACATTGAGAAAGGGCTCTAAGAAGTCCTGGCTGCTGTCAATATGAGACGGTTATCTAACCGCTTTTCAAGGCATTTCAAGGCATTTCCTGTGGGGAACGGGGAATGCCTTTTTTGATCCGCCGGAGGTGGACAAGCGTTTGAATTTCCGTCCATTGCTTACAGCGGGGTTGTTCACTGAGATCTTCTATACAACCATAATGATGCCAGCTGACTTTCGTTTCCTTGTAAACCGAGTTCATGGGGGTCAGGCAGGTAATCGACCGAGAAGGGAAAATTATGGCAAAATCCAATTATCAGTTTCAGAAACGTCAAAAGGAATTGGCCAAGAAAAAAAAGAAAGAGGAAAAAAGGCAACGCAAACGGGAAAACAAGGTGGTTGAAACCAATGACGCCGAAAAAAACCCAGCCCCTTCAATAGATGAGGATTGGTCAGCATAGGGACCAACCAACAGCAATTGCCGAAGCAATATCATGGTCATTATTGAACATAAAAAAGGCCAGGCGAAACCAAACCGGGTGGATTTTCGTGAAGGCCAGAAGGTGGCGCTGCTTATCTCCGATCGAACCGAGATGGGATTTATCGCCGTCATCAACGGCACCCATAAGGGCATGCTCTATAAAAACGAGGTGTTTCAGCCGCTGAAAATCGGCCAGGAAGTAGACGGGTTCATCAAAAAGATACGCGACGATAAAAGAATAGATCTTTGCCTGCAAAAGCCCGGCTATAAAGCCGTTGTTGCGCTGTCCCGAAAAATAATGGACACATTACAGCAACAGGGTGGGTTTATCCCGGTCACTGATAATAGCAGGCCGAAGGTCATCGCCGACCTTTTCGGCGTCAGCAAAAAATCGTTCAAGAGGGCCATTGGCAACCTATATAAAAGAAAGCTGATTACCCTGGAAACCAAAGGCATCCGTAAAATAGGGATATCCGCTTCATACAATAAGGAAAAATGATTTATCTTCCATTAAAGTATAAGGTGACGGCCTCACCATAACATCAAATAGGGGTGATCCGCTATCGTTACCGCAGCCTATGCCTTTTGTTATTGGAGTCGATTTTTTCCACAATCAGTTGTCTTTCCAGCTTCCGGATATCCCTATCCAAAACTCCCTTTTCTTGATTAAGTCTTCTCAATACCAGACTATTTTTGTTTTGCTCAGCCTTTGTGATATTCAGATTGACTTTATTCAGGTTGCCCTTTTTCACAGATAACCTGTTTTGAATCTGTTTCATAGAGGACATATGGTTTCTCCTATCAAATAAAGCCGTTTGTTATCTATCCGATTCGTATTATTACCTGAATCTTGCACCAATCATCTACTGCGGCTTGAAGCGCCTTGACAATAAAGCTTGTTTCGTGATTTTGATCCTCACCATATCGGTAATATGCCTGCGGGTCAAAATCACTCCAACTTCGTTTTATAGTCAGG
>JAFGGA010000120.1 GCA_016930835.1 Deltaproteobacteria bacterium | reverse complement strand
CTAGGTTCTCCGGATATGGCGGCCATTTCGCCGAAATATTCGCCGGGCTCCACGATCCGGGCGATTTTATTACCCTGTTTGACCACGGATACAGCCCCTTGGACGAGTTTAAAGAAGTCCACATCCTGATTCCCCTCACGAATGATCACATCCCCATCCTCATATTTCTCCACATCCGGATTGATCAAATACGTGGGCAGGGCCTCTTTGGTGATAACGGTTCTTTTAAGGACTTCTTCGATGCTGGTCACACCTTGCCGAGCCTTTTCAAGGGCGACCTCCCTCAAGGTGTCCATTCCTTCGGCCATGGCCGTTTTCCTGAGTTGATCTTCTGGTACCGCCGCGTTGATAGCCTTTGCTACTTCGTCTGTGACTTCCATGAGTTCATAAAGACCCAATCGGCCTTTATAGCCCTTGTTGCATTCCGGACAACCTTTGGGTCCGAATAATCGTAGTTGGGGGATCTCTTCTTTTGAAAATCCCATGGCCTCCAATTCTTCGGGATCAGGATCTTTCACGGGAACCTTGCATTTGGGACAGAGTTTTCTGGCCAACCGCTGCGACAGGACCATGGTCACGGACGAGGCCAGCATGTACGCGGGGATCCCGATATCCATCAATCGACCGATGGTAGAAGGGCAGTCATTGGTATGGAGGGTGCTGAAAACCAAGTGGCCGGTCATGGCGGCCTTAATAGCGATCTCGGCCGTTTCCATATCACGGATCTCACCCACCATGATGATATCCGGGTCTTGCCTCAAGAACGATTTTAAAGCGGCCGCGAAGGTCATCCCCACCTCATTCTTCACATTTACCTGATTGATCCCCTTGAAATTAAACTCCACCGGGTCTTCCGCGGTCAGAATTTTGATATCCTCCTTATTCAGTGAGTTCAATGCCGAGTACAAGGTCGTTGTCTTTCCGCTACCCGTGGGTCCCGTCACCAAGACCAGGCCGTACGGCCGGGAGATGCAACGATTAAAGGCCGCATAAGTTTTTTTCTCAAAACCCAATTTGGTCAGATCCACATTCAGGGCTGCGGGATCCAGGATACGCAGGACAACCCCCTCACCAAACAGCGTGGGCAGGGTGGATACACGGAAATCAATGACCCTTTTTTTCCCAAGCCGGAGTTTAATCCTGCCGTCTTGAGGAATTCGACGCTCTGAAATATCCAGACTGGCGATGATCTTGATCCGGGAGATCATGGCGTTCTTGATGCTAATGGGCAGATTCATGGATTTATACAAGGCGCCATCCAAACGGTATCTCACTTGTAAGGCCTTTTCAAAGGGTTCGATATGAATATCACTGATCCCTTCGTTCACCGCCCGGATCAGGATGCCGTTCACCAGCTTAATAATGGGGGCGTCTCCCGCCGAGAATTCATCCTGTTCATCCTCGTCGTAGCTCTCAAGCTCCAAGTCTCCGGCAGCCTCGGAGACAAGCGAACCGAAGTCATCCACCTCTGTCACGGGAAGATCCTCTTCCCCCTCTTCCACCTCCTTTTTATCAAAAAATGAATGATATTCTTGATCACTGATTTTATAGTATCTCTTGTATGCTTCAACAATATCTTTCTCGGAAGAAACGCAGACCTTAATGCTCTTTTTGATCTTTGTCTGCATGGCCTCTACCGCGGTGGTGTCGGTGGGTTCCGCCATGGAGACCTCAAGGGTATCTCCTTTTAATCGCAGAGGAAAGGCCAGATTTTCTTTGGCAAGGTAGTAGGGTAGGAGCTTAAAGGCCTCAGGGTCCGGTGTCATCTTCGAGATAATAGCAGCGGGATAGTTATGGATCCGGCTCAGCACATTGACAATGGTCTCTTCTTCAATATAGCCCAAGCGCAACAGTATACTGCCCAACCGGCCTTTGTTCTTTTTCTGGTAGTTAAGGGCCTCCTGGAGTTGACCGCTGGTAATATGACCTTCCTTGCATAAAATATCACCGATGCGTGTCTTTCCCGCGCCGGACTGATCCTTAATAGTGGCTTTTAAGGATGATGATCTATTCGAAGAAACCCCCCTCTGAGCCGCAAGGTTATGTTTTCCTGCCTGTAAACCCATTCTGATCCGTTAAAATACATTGATCCGTTTTATTCTTATTATGCCCGTCAAGCCCCTAAATCGGCATCTTCCATCTAGGCCCGCATGCCAAATGAATATTCCGGCCGGACAAAAAGGGGGCGTCGGTTCGTTTATCGCACTGACCGATCGAAAAATAGACATGAAGGTTAAGCATACCTGCCATATAAGGGATAGATCAATTAAGGGGCATAGCCTTAGGTACACCTATCTTATCGGTAGTGAAGGAGGAATTCTTTAACTGAATTTACGGCTCGGATTTTCACTTTTTCCTTGAATTCCATACCGTAAAAATTCTATACCTACCTGAATTCTTTCGTTCATTTATTTGCATACCAGAGGGTATGAAACCATCAACCACTTAAAAAGGCTTAAACATGTCCAGAGATATGAAAAAAAAACGAGTGCTTATTGCCAAACCAGGATTGGACGGCCATGACCGGGGGGCAAAAATTATCGCACGCGCCCTGCGTGATGACGGCTTCGAAGTCATCTACACCGGCATCCGCCAGACTCCCGGGGAGATCGCCTCGGTTGCCATCCAGGAAGATGTGGCGGTGATCGGTCTATCCTCCCTTTCCGGCGGTCATATGAGACTCTTCACTGCCGTGATAGATGAATTAAAAAGGATGAGTGCCGAAGATATCCCGGTTCTGGGGGGTGGGATCATTCCCGATGAAGATATCCCCCCATTAAAGAATGCGGGCATTGCCGCTATCTTCGGCCCGGGAACACCCATCAGTGATATCCTGGAAGCCTTTCATAAGGCCTGTGAGAAATAACGCACCGGACACAAAGGAACGATTTTATGCAGAAGCACCCGAAACAAAAAGAATGGGAAGAAAACGAGCTTAAAAAGAGCCTCAGCAGATCCCCGGAACGAAAAGAACGATTCTTGAATCACGGCGGCCAAGAAATTACACGGCTTGCACTACCCCAGGTTATGGATGACGACTACATCCATAACCTGGGCTTTCCGGGCCAATATCCATTTACCAGAGGGGTGCAGCCCACCATGTACCGGGGACGCCTCTGGACCATGAGACAGTATGCTGGTTTTTCAACGGCCGCTGAATCCAACAAGCGATATCGCTATCTCCTGGATCAAGGTACTACGGGTCTTTCTATCGCTTTTGACCTCCCCACCCAGATCGGATATGACTCCGATGATCCCATGAGTATGGGAGAGGTGGGTAAAGTCGGTGTGACCATCGACTCTCTAGCCGATATGGAAACCTTGTTCCATGAAATCCCCTTAGACAAGGTCTCCACGTCCATGACCATTAATTCACCCGCTGCCGTTTTGCTGGCCATGTACGTCGCGGTAGCGGAAAAACAAGGTGTCGCCGCGGAACAGCTAAGGGGAACCATCCAAAATGACGTTCTGAAGGAATATGTGGCGCGAGGCACCTATATCTTCCCTCCCACGCCCAGTCTGCGGTTGATTACCAACATCTTTCAGTGGTGCAGCGATCATATGCCGGCATTCAACACCATCTCCGTATCCGGTTACCATATCCGGGAGGCCGGTTCCACCGCCGTCCAAGAAGTCGCCTTCACCTTGGCCAATGCCTGCGTGTATATACAATCAGCATTGGAGGCCGGCCTTGAAATTGATACCTTCGCAGGCCGCTTGGCCTTTTTCTTCAATGCATCATCCGACCTCTTGGAAGAAGTAGCCAAGTTCAGGGCTGCCAGACGACTGTGGGCACGAATCATGAAAGAACGCTTCGGGGCCAAAAAACCAGCTAGTCAGATGCTCCGGTTCCACACCCAAACCGCAGGCAACACCCTGACGGCCCAGCAGATTGACAATAACATCGTTCGTGTTACCCTCCAGGCCCTGTCAGCCGTCCTGGGAGGGACCCAATCATTACACACCAACTCCCGGGACGAGGCCCTCACCTTGCCCACTGAGGATTCGGTGCGGATCGCCCTTCGGACCCAACAGATCATCGCCCATGAGTCCGGGGTGGTCAATACCATAGACCCCCTGGCCGGTTCTTATTATATTGAATCTTTAACCGACCGGATCGAAGAACAGGCCCAGGCTTTAATCAAAAAGATAGATGAACTGGGAGGTGTAATTGCTTGCATTGAACAGGGTTTTATCCAACAAGAGATCGAGGACGCTTCCTACAATTACCAAAAAGAAGTTGAAAGCGGTGATCGCATCGTGGTCGGGGTCAATGCATTTCAGATGAAAGAGGATCGTACCACACCATTGCTTCGGGTTGACCCTGCTGTTGAACAAGAGCAGGTGAAAAACTTGTCGCGTTTAAAGAAAGATCGTGATTCCCGGGCCGTTCAATCGTCATTGGACCAGCTTAAAAGAGCCGCCCAAGGGAGCGATAACCTCATGCCCTTCATATTGGAAGCCGTAAAAACCTACGCGACCCTCGGAGAGATATGCAACATCCTGAGAGAAATTTTCGGGGAATATCGCGACAGAAGATGATCGTTGGGCCCAATGCAAGAACAGGTTAGCATTAGATAAATCATTACTTTATCATCATCTATTTCATTTTCAACCCACCATTCATAAGCACTGATATCACGATAGGACGATTCAGGAAAGACCAGATAGCATGAATCTTGCAGGCAAAGGTTAAACAGACCCTAATCCTGGAGATACCATGGGTTTAGATAAAAAACCGGCAAGGACCAACCTGTTTTTCGAAAAATTGGATCGATTCATGATCCACTTTGATCTTGGGTCAGAAGAAAAATCAAAGCGGATGCTCACCGCGCTTGCGGGCGTCTGCACTATCCCATTTATTTTTTTGTTTGCCGGCATTCAATTTTCTGCCAAAGAATATACTTTAGGTGCTTTTCTCTTATTCTTGGGAATAATATGTACCATCAGTCTCATCTTTGGCCGATATGCATTCCGTATAATACCTCTTTATCGATTCATCATCATTGCCCTTGGACTACTTTTCCTATACATGATCGGGACCAGCCAAAACTATCCCAATCGTCTTTTATGGTCTTTTATATTCCCTATGGAAGCATATTTCATGCTCGGCAGAAAAGAAGGGGCGTTGTACAATTTTCTTTTTCTTGCCAGCGTGGGAGTGCTCCTTTTCTCCCCGGAACTATTTCATGCCCATGTATACCCCGATATCATCATGAAAATGGAATTTTTGATATCGCTATTTTTGGTTTGTGTGATTTCCTACGCCTTTGAAAGTATCAAAACCGAGTATCATAAAGGTATAAGCAGCAGACAGGCTGACCTTGAAGAAGAAAAAGGAAAGTTGTCCGAAGCCAACAAACGGCTGGAACAGGCGGAAAAGGAATTGAGTTTAATCAATAATGAATTGGAACAACGGATTCAGCAACGCGCCATGGAATTAACCGAGGTCAACGAACAGTTAAAAGAATCGGAAAGAAAATACAAGGCCCTCTTCCAAGATTCCCTCGAGGCCATGAGCCTGACGCAAAACGGCCGTATCGTGGACGTGAATCCTGCCTGGTTAAAACTTCATGGCTACAGACATACAGGTGATATCATCGGAATGGACATTATCCATTTCATCCACCCGGATCATCACTCCTATATTCGTGAACGCAGGAAGAAAAAGCATTTAGACCTTAAAAATCCCATCATCCAGCATAAAGATCTTCAAGCCGATGGTACATCCATTGATGTGGAGGTCCACACAAGCACCATCGAGATAGAGGGACGAACACTCCGGTTAACTACCGTTCGGGATATTACCGAAAAGAAAAGAGCGGAAAAACTAAAGCGGGAACTTGAAGAAAAACTCCGACGAGCTGAAAAGATGGAGGCCATCGGGATCTTGGCCGGAGGTGTGGCCCATGACCTGAATAATATCTTAAGCGGATTGGTCGGCTATCCGGATTTGCTTTTGATGGATTTACCGGAAGACAGCCCTCTCCGCAGTAGCGTCCTGGCCATACAGAAATCAGGACAAAAAGCAGCTACCATTGTGCAGGACCTCCTTACGCTGGCTCGCAGGGGTGTTGAAAATAAAAAAATTTTGGATTTAAACAAGATCGTTTCCGAAACGGTTACCAGCCCAGAGATAGAGAAGATAAAGGCATTTCATCCGAATGTTGTCATCAAAACCCGGATGGATAAGGCATTATTGAATATACATGGGTCTTCAATACATATCACGAAAGCGCTCATGAATCTGATATCCAACGCCGCCGAAGCCATGCCCGATGGTGGTGTCCTACGGATACAAACTGAAAACCGTTACGTGGATAAACCCATTACAGGTTACGACCATGTTGAGGAAGGAGACTATGTGGTACTCATTGTCTCTGATGATGGGATAGGCATTTCATCCGATGATCTGAAAAATATTTTTGAACCGTTTTTCACCAAAAAAGTGATGGGGAGGAGCGGAACGGGATTGGGCATGACAGTGGTCTGGGGCACCGTGAAGGACCATCAGGGATACATTGATGTGGAAAGCGTGGAAGGTGGAGGGAGCACATTTACATTGTATTTTCCCGCTACAACGGAAGAAATTTCTGAAGACACGCTCAAGCGCACCATGAAAGATTATATGGGACGGGGAGAGTCCATCCTTATCGTCGATGATGTTGAAGAACAACGGGAGATCGCCAATACCATCCTAACAAGGTTGGGGTATTCGGTCCATTGCGCTTCCGGCGGGTTAGAGGCCATCGATTATATAAAAGATCATCCGGTGGATATCGTGATATTGGACATGATTATGGATCCGGGTATTGACGGTCTGGACACTTACAAACTTATCCTGGAAATTTATCCGAACCAGAAAGCCATCATAGCCAGCGGCTATTCCGAGACGGAACGAGTAAAAGAAGCCATGTCAATAGGTGCCGCGCAATACATCAGAAAACCCTATACCTTGGAAAAGATCGGCATTGCCGTTAGGGAAGAATTGGACAGGCCTTAAGTGAATGGATCAAAAACGGTCATTTTTCGAAAGAACTCAAATACCGGTGGTCTCGTAAAAAGCCGAGGTGAAACGGGCTGTAGATATCCCGCAAATGGACTTGTTTCCTGTTTTCCATTATAAGTATCCGATCTTCATAAATGACTCTAATCTGTAACTGCCCTATCACCTATCGTGTGCATGATTGATCATTTTTAACCATCAATCTTTAATAAGGAGATGATCATGAGCTATAGCATTCTGTGGTTTTCCCATATCGCGTATAGTCTTTTTTTGGTCACCCTGATCTCAGCGGTGGCTGCACGGTGCAAGAAACCATTGTGGCGCAAATTCTGGCCTATATTCACCGCCTGTGTCGTTTTCATTCCCATCATCGGCGTGGGGATTGGAGGCTTTTACTTCATCACTGCCAATATCCAGCCCAAATGGCTGTTTTGGTTTGGATTATCGGAAACCATCGTCTATATCCCAAGTGTGATCGTTATCCTCGTAAGAGGATTGAAAGGGACGACGTCGGGCAGCCATCCGGCAAGACAATGGTCCAGAACCGTCCTGGGGCTTGGCTTTGGATGTGCTGTTGTCATTTACGCCATCACCCTCAATATGGCCGATATAAGAATCCTGGCGCATCTTGCAAGCACCAGGGGTGAAGCTGCAACGCAAATCGCCTATCTCCTGCCCGCGCGACTGCCGGATCATACAAACTCTTATCCAATCTATGAAAAGGCTGTAGCGGAGTTGGGGCCCCGAACGGACCTCCCGGACTGGTTTAATAGAAGCCGAGAACCTGGTTTTGATATCGCATCCCAGGAAGTTCGTGCCTTTCTTGAAAAACATCAAAATACCCTGGCAATTATCCACCATGCCGCATCCATGACTGGATACAACCTGGAAGTGGATATATCCAACTTTTTCAATTACCCCATCCCTCAATACTCGAATTATCAAAACTTCGCCAGACTATTGAGCCTATCGGCCCGATCCAAGGCCCGGGCGGGTGATATGGCCGATGTAGCTCAAGATCTTGGGGCTATCGAAAAGATGGCTGAGCATCTATATGGTTACCCCATACTGATTTCCGTATTAGCCGCTTCCGCGCTGGAGACGATACAATATGAGACCTTGGAAAATATCTTATCCGGGGAATCGCGTCCCATAAATCATTTCATGAACATACCCATTCGTGCACACCCTTCCATCCGGGGGCATTTCACCAGAGCCCTTCACATGGAAGCATACGCCGGCCTCCATTTGCTGGTATCGGTCTCTTTATCAACGGATATTTTCAAAACAGACGATCCGAGATGGGATTCCTCTACGTTGCCGACTACCATGCGATCCGAACTACCAACCATCTGGTGGCGTGTTTTCATTCTTCCAAGTGAAATACGAGCGGCCAAGGATATCATCACCCGTGAAATGACCAAACCGGTTGAGTCGTATAAGGCCCTTGAGGAGCATCTGAATGCCATTTACGATGCTGCGGAATCCGGGAAAATGAGCATTTTTACGGGGATTAGCGCCCCTAGTTATGGAGCATACGTATCCCGTGCCATGAGTCGAGATGCCATGAAAGGTCTCTACGACTTGGCCCTCGCTTTAACCTCATATCAAACCATTACGGGGCGCTATCCCAACCATTTGGAAGATCTGGTCCCAAAATATATAGACCGGATACCGGTGGACCCCTTCGACGATACGCCTTTAAAGATGAAATCCATTTCCGGCGGACTGGATCTCTACAGCATAGGGCCGGAACAAAAAACGGATTCGGGCAAGACAAGAGAAGCGATCCATTTTTACCTAGGACGGGAAGCTTATGATACATTCCGGCGGAAAACCGAATAAATTGAATTTACCCCCTTTTAGCTTGACCACGGCCCAATCTTCTCCTATACTCCACCCCTGTCAAAAATGACAACATAGCGATACGGCCCGGCGGTGCGGTGAATCCGAAGTTCCCCGTGTATTCCCATTGAAGGCTGTATGATACATGATAATAACGAACAGGAGGTTATGTATGGGAAAAGTTGGAATTATTGGAGTGGGCCAAAGCGCCTTTGTCCGGGGTTACCCCGGGTCCATCAAAGAGCTGGCCTTTGAAGGTTTCAGGGACGCCATGCTGGATGCACAGATCACGACCAAAGATATTGACGCATCCGTGATTTGCTCGGCCCCTGAATATGACAAACAGCGTTCCCCGGCCGGTGTGCTGGCGGAATATTTCGGTCTAACACCTCAACCCACATTTTATGTTGAAACCCTTTGCTCTTCCAGTAGTACGGGTGTCAAACTGGCATATAGCCTGATCAAATCCGGCCTTCATGACGTGGTGGCTGTAGTGGGTTTTCAGAAGATGTCGGAAATTTCATCGGCAGAATCGCAGGAACGTATGGGACGGGGTGCGGATATCCAATGGGAAAGCCCTTTTGGAACCATGATGCCCGCATATTATGCCATGTATGCCCGTCGGCACATGTCAAAGTACGGGACCACCTCTGAAGACCTGGCCCTTATCCGGGTAAAGGCGGCCACCTATGGACAGATCAATGAAAAGGCCGTTTATCGAAAACCGGTTACCTTGGATATGTTCTCTGATCCCGAAAGCGCCATGTCCGGCCCGGTCGCCAGCCCGCTTCGGGTAGGGGATTGTTGCGCCAACGCCGACGGCAGCTCATGTATTATCGTGGCGAATGAAGAAAAGGCCAAGGCGTTCTCCAAGAAACCTGTATGGATCTTGGGTGTCGGGGCCGCATCCACCACGGTAAACTTGGTGGGAAGGAGTTTATTCTCCGGACTGACCGTGGGTATGGAAGCCGGAAAGCAGGCCTATGAAATGGCGGGCGTCTCACCTAAGGATATTGATGTGGCGGAAGTCCATGACTGCTTTACCATCGCGGAGATGATGGCCTATGAGAATCTAGGTTTTGCAAAGCCGGGTGAAGGACGGGATCTGATTAGGGGCAAAGAAACCTATAAAGAAGGCAGTATTCCCGTAAATGTGGATGGCGGGCTGCTCTCAAAAGGGCATCCCATCGGCGCGACCGGCGGCTCACAGATCCGTACCATCGTCCTGCAGTTAAGGGGCGAGGCAGGAGATATGCAAGTCAAAGACCCGGAAATCGGTTTGGTCCACAATATCGGCGGCGTGGGTCTTTATGGTAATGTTACAATTCTGGGGAGGTAAATCATGGCAAAAAAAGAAATAGACACAAGATTTAACAAATTTGGGACGGTGAGCTTTACCTCCACAACCAAGGTAAACGATTTTATCGACAGGCTGGAGCAGGGAAAAGTCTCGGGGACCCGTTGCAAAAAATGCGGCATGACATTCTTCCCGCCTCGGGCTGACTGTTACCAGTGTTTCTCCAGCGACATGGAATGGTTTGATGTCGCCGGCACGGGAAAGCTCGTCACATACAGCAAATTGGAATATGCCCCCGTCGGTTTTGATGGTGATCTGCCTTATGCCATTGCCCTTTTAGACTTCGGTGATTTTAAGGTCTTTGGAAGATTGGACAGCAATCTATCCGATGACGAAATTCAAGTCGGGATGGAGATGAAGACCGCGGTCAACAAACTGCCGAACGGTCAATTGAACTACGTGTTTCAGAAGGCATGATACTGGCTGCTGGATACTTGATACCGGATAAAGACCGTAAAGGACCGTCTGAAAAGGTTGTATGAAAAACCCGGTATCAAGTGTCAGGCATCCAGTCATATGAATTTTATGTGTAATCCCTTTAGGCGTGAATCCAGCAATGGAAAAGGTTTTATCCGGTTCACCGTTAGTCACTCCGGAATGGCTGGAAATAGATATCCACATCCATCCAATCGTCCATGAGGCTGTGGGCTCTTTCCTCTTTGACCTGGGATGTGAAGGAATCGTATCAGATGATTTCACCCGAAAATCCTCCATCAGGGCATATCTGCAACCCGAACAATCTGTTGATGAAATACATCAGAGATTGGATCATTTCCTCTTAAACCTCAAAGAGATCTTCCCGGAAGCCAAAACCTATTCACTGGCAGTAAATAATCTTGAGAATCGCGACTGGAGCCAGACATGGAAAAAATTTTTCAAACCGGACCGTATCACGGATAGGTTGACCATCATCCCCGCGTGGGAATCCATGCCAGTCCAATCCACCGAACATGTCATTCGGATCGATCCAGGGCCTGCCTTCGGTACTGGCCAGCATGCCTCCACACGTCTATGCCTGGAGGCCATGGAAAGGATATCTTCTAACCAGGAATGGACCATGTTGGACGTGGGAACGGGCAGTGGAATCCTTTCGATTTATGGGGTTAAGTTGGGAGCACGGCGGGTGGTTGGGATTGATATTGATCCGGAGGCCTTACGGTGGGCCGAGAAGAATATTGCATTAAACGGTCTTTCAAAAAACATCGAGCTCTCCCTAGACCCTGTTGGAACCCTGGAAGACCGGTTTACGATGGTGGTCGCCAACCTGACCAGAAACGTAATCCTTGAACTATTGACCCATTTCGGCCGTATCCTGAAGCCTGAGGGTCGACTGATCTTATCAGGTATCTTAAAAGAACAGGGCGATGATATTGAGAAGGCCCTTGCCGATCTTCATTTCCAAAATGACCAGGCGTTTTTTCGAGAAGAATGGGCCTGTCTGATTGCCAAAAAAATTCAGGGGGAATGAATCCGAACATATGCGACGGTTTTTGATCGAACAAATTGAGAATCAAAATGGTTACAGCACCATCTCGGGTTCCGAGGCCAGGCATATCACAAGGGTCTTGCGGATGAAACCGGGTGATCGACTCGTGCTCATAGACATGAACGGCCTTCGTTTTCAAGCGGTAATTGAATCCATAGGATCGAAGGACGTCCGGGTAGCCATTGAAAAACCGCTACCCGCACCACCACCCCCTCGTATCGAAATCACATTGTGTCAAGCCGTCCTGAGGTCCCAGCCCATGGATTACATCATTCAAAAGATCTGCGAACTGGGCGTGTATCGCATTATCCCTTTCCTTTCACAAAGAACGGTCGTCAAGTTGAATAATCGAGACCTTGATAATAAAATCAAACATTGGCAAAAAATTGCACAAAGCGCAACCAAACAGTCGGGAAGCCCCATCATGACAAAAATCAGCCATATCACGAATTTCCAGGACATGATGAGCAGATTATCAGAAGAAATGGGGGTTAAGGTAATTTTATGGGAGGAAGAGCGGTCAAATGACCTGAAAGGATTTATCAGAAAAACTTCTTTTGAGGAAAAAATCATGGGGATTGTCGGTCCAGAGGGCGGATTCTCCCCTGAAGAGATCAAGATTTCAAGGAGTGTAGGATTTAGTTCAATCTCTCTGGGGCATAGGATCCTGAGAGCGGAGACGGCGGCAGTGATCTTATCCGCCGTCTTTCAATATGAATGGGGTGATTTGGGATCAACGAATATTTAAATAATCAATCAAACACTTCAGATTGCATGGATTGCCCTCCGTTCATATTCTCTTCTTTCGCCGGTACCGTCTCTACGGTCTTCACCACTGCGCCTATCCTCATCCGATCTCCTCTCCGGGATATGAGATGTATAGGAATATCGCCTTCTATCCATACCAGAACGCCTGCCCCCGTTGTCTCTATTTTCAGCAGGTTCCATATATCAATAACTCCTTTCTCTCTTCCTACTCCATTCCGTGTGAAATGACGATTCGATGAAACAAAAAATCCGGAATGCACCTGAAATCTAAATAACAAAAGGTTGATATAGAAAGCAAGTATTCGTGCAACCCTCATGCTTCATATCACATATCTCCGAGCGGATACAGTGATTATTAGGCCGCGAACGTTCAAACGAGCGAGTAACGGTTTTTAGCTTCTCCATTTCGCTTGCCATCGCCGAACCGATGAATTTCAACGCGACAGGGGGTTTATCCATTAGTTCATCAATATGTTCCATCTGCAATCCTTCCAGAAGATACTGCAATTTTGTCCTCCAAATATTTTCTTCCATCATCTCTGATCTCTCCGTATATTTCAAAAAGCGATTACCAATTTTTGCGTTACCACCCTTTTATGCGCCAATCGACTATCAGAAACGGTAAAAACGATACATTACCATATGAAAGCAGCCCAATCGGGCAATGGGATGGCACACAGGCAGTAACTTCCCGGAATTATTAATCATTTTCCCAAAAACCCATCCTTTGACCGTTATCTAAAAATCCCTTTTCTCCAACTTTAAAGTTGATCCGTTATTGGAGCAATTTATATGCCGTCAGTCCCGATGTCGCAAAAATATTTTTTTACCGCATTTTCAATAGGTTAACAAGGAATCCGCGGAAAATGAAAGTGCGGAAAATTTTTTATGTAAGGACCTTCCATACTTGTATGAACTATATTCCATGTTTTAGAAATACTTTACCCATAATCAATGGCCCGGCTTGGTGTGTGCGTTATATCACCTGAAATGTTTAAGCCATTTTCAGAATAAAAGGCGGTAGAAGAATCTCTGGAATCTTTGAGTGAAGGTCTGCTCCGTGCCAATGAGGCATCCTTGAATATTATTGACGTCCTGTACAATGGCAATACGGTTCACCACATGGGGGAAATATCGATCTTCCCATATAGGTTGCCCCTTGCACCCAACCCGCTTTTCTGTTAATCACAAACAACATTGGTGAGAAATCGCTTCATTCGGATTCAAGCGGGTTAACCGGGAATAAGGTTTAATATAAAAATGGACTTCAAGAAACAATCCATCCTAACTTTTGATCGGGATCACATATGGCACCCTTACACTTCCATGATTGATCCGCTACCGGTCTATCCGGTTGAATCGGCTCAAGGGGTACGAATAAGACTCAAGGATGGTTGTGAGCTGGTTGACGGCATGTCATCCTGGTGGGCCGCTATCCACGGCTATAACCACCCCGCGTTGAATCGAGCCGCAAACCAACAGCTTAAAAAGATGTCCCATGTGATGTTCGGCGGCCTCACCCATGAACCGGCTGTGGAGTTGGCGTCCTTGCTCATCGACCTGACACCTGAACCCCTTCAAAAAGTCTTTTTCAGTGATTCAGGGTCCGTATCGGTCGAGGTGGCCATTAAGATGGCTATTCAGTACTGGCATGCCAAGAAACAGCCGGAGAAACAAAAACTCCTAACCATTCGGTCCGGTTATCACGGGGATACATTCGGGGCCATGGCCGTATGTGATCCTATCACCGGTATGCATAGTCTGTTCCAAGACATCTTACCTGGGCACTATTTCGCCAACGCCCCGCAATGCCAGTACCATGACCGATGGAATGAAGGGGACATAGAGAGCTTAAAGGCTATCTTGATCAAACATCATCGAAAAATCGCCGCCGTTATCTTGGAACCTGTTGTGCAAGGCGCGGGCGGTATGCGATTTTATTCCCCTTATTATTTAAAAAGGACCCGAGAGCTTTGTGATCAATATGACACGCTTCTGATCTGTGATGAAATCGCCACGGGATTCGGCCGTACGGGCACCATGTTTGCTTGTGAGAAGGCGCATATCGCACCGGATATCATGTGTGTGGGCAAGGCCTTGACCGGAGGTTATTTGACACTGGCCGCCACCCTCACCACCAATGAGGTGGGCGAGGCGATATCATCCGGGGAGCCGGGTGTTTTTATGCATGGGCCCACCTTCATGGCCAATCCTTTGGCATGTTCCATTGCTGTGGCCAGCATAAAGCTCCTTATGGCGGCATCCTGGAAAGAAAGGGTTCATTGTATAGAAGACCAACTCACTCAGGAGTTATCACCGTGTGCCCGATTTCCGTTGGTTGAAGATGTCAGGGTTTTGGGCGCCATTGGAGTAATCGAGATGAAAAGACCGGTGGACATGACACGGATACAAAAGCAATTTGTGGAGAAAGGTGTCTGGCTCAGGCCATTCGGGAAGCTGGTCTATACCATGCCCGCTTTTATCATCAAGCCTGAAGAATTGGCCCAAATAACCCGGGCAATGGTCGAGGTGGTTGGAAGCGATACATGAACGATTGACGAAGAAGATGAGCAAATACGATTTTATTCATAAGAGCCTGAACGATCGTCACAATGGACAGCTTTTACGTACACTTCGGACGATAAAACCGGGTCAAGGCATGGAAATAGAGGTCAATGGGCGCAGGATGCTCAATTTTTGTTCAAATGATTACCTGGGTCTATCCAAACATCCGTTGCTTCATCAAAGGGCCGTTGAATTCATGGATCTTTACGGCTCCGGCTCCACCGCTTCAAGGTTGGTATGCGGCACTTATGAATGTATGGATCAGTTGGAAAAAAAAATAGCCGCTTTTAAAGGCAGTGAAACCGCTCTCATCCTCAATTCAGGATATCAGACCAACGTGACGCTCCTGCCTGCCCTGGCGGACCGGGAGACCCTCATCTTATCGGACGAGCTCAACCACAACAGTATTATTCAAGGCTCTTTGCTGGCCCGATGTCACGTTCAACGCTTTCGGCATAATAACCCCGACCACTTAAGGGAACTCTTGGGGAACGCCGCGGATAATAAAACCACATCGCGCATCTTGATCATAACGGAATCGGTTTTCAGCATGGACGGCGATCAAAGCGATATAGATACACTCATTAACCTTGCCGATGAGTTTCAGGCCCTCCTGATTGTAGACGAGGCCCACGCAACCGGAGTATTGGGACCGAATGGAAAGGGGTTGACGTTCCAGAAGGAAGTGGACCTCAAAATGGGGACCTTTGGGAAGGGAGCGGGTTCATTTGGGGCCTATATCGCATGTTCGAAAGAAATACGTGATTATTTGATTAACTTTTGTTATGGCTTTATTTATACTACGGCATTGCCGCCCTCGATCATCGGTTCCGTTGATGCCTCTCTTGAATTGATCCCCGAAATGGATAGGCAGCGGCAGGAGCTACTCGAAAAAGCCGATCTCTTTCGAGACGCAATGCATAAACTGGGGCTTAATACTGGAGCATCTACAACGCAAATCATCCCCGTCATTATCGGTGATGAAAGGGAAACCGTGGCCCTGTCCGCCTGGCTTGAAAAAAACGGCATCCTCGCAACGGCCTTTCGCACACCTACGGTCGAACCGGGTGAAGCCAGGATCCGATTTTCTTTTTCATCCCTCCACAAGCTGGAACATATAGAAGACTTGATCGATATCATTTCAAGGTGGTGCCGGTAGCAAGACTATTTGATGAATGTAAACCTTTTGGAGCCGCTAATATGAAAAAGCTTTATAAACTAATGATTATCGGGCTTTTACTGCCCCTTTCCATCTGTTCCTTGGGGTTGGCCGTAGAGCGCGATGAAGCCATTCAATTAGACGTCCAAGAGTTTATGCTGGATAACGGCATGCTCTTTCTGATCGTTGAGCGTCATACCGCTCCACAGGTGGCATGCCGATTGGCGATTCGAGCCGGTTCTGCCCTGGAAGACGTGGGTAGAACTGGGATCGCCCATTTACTTGAACATATGATGTTTAAAGGGACCAAGAACTTCGGAACCTTGGATGTTGAAAGAGATCAAGATCTTCAGGAACGCATTGAAGCGGCCTATCAGGTCATTCTGGCTGAAAAACGCAAACGACAGCCCTATATTGACCTCATTGAAAAGAAAAAAAATGAAATGGAACGGCTTCGCCTTGAGGTACAAAAAATCTACGTCCCCCAAGCCCTCTCCTCCCAGGTTGAACGAAACGGCGCCACGGGCGTCAATGCCTTCACCACCAAAGACCAAACTCAATATATCATGTCTATTCCCTCCGACATGATCGAGCAGTGGTTTTCCATCATGAGTGAACAGATCTTCGAACCGGCGTGGCGTGAATTCTACGTGGAGAAGGAGGTGGTTCAGAGGGAATGGGCCTATCGCTATATTAATAACCCTAACGGTGCGGCCTGGCTTGATCTGTATGCCACGGCCTTCACGGCCCACCCTTATGAAAATCCCACGATCGGATGGCGGTCCGACATGGATGATTATAACACGACCGACGCCATGGAATTTCACTGGAAGTATTATAGTCCCACCAACGCCGTTTGTGTACTGGTGGGGGATGTCACCGTTGAGCAGGTCAAACGATTTGCTGAGATCTATTTTGCCAGATATCCGGTAGGGAATCGCACCCCGGAGGTGGTTACCCGAGAACCCGCACAGGAAGGTTCACGCATGCGCATCCGATATCTTAAAGGTGCCCGTACGCCGCTCATCTTGCTGGGATTTCACGGGGCACCCATGGGAGAAAAGGACTTCTATGCTCTGGATGCCATGACCATGATCCTCAGCCATGGCCGAAGCTCCCGTATGAACCAGAATATTATTCAACGAGGCCTGGCGGTCCAGGCCTGGGCCTATAACCCGGACAACCGGTATGGAGACTTGGTGATCTTGGGGGGGTCGCCCAACGAACCGAAACTTGAAAAAGAGAACATGAACGAGGAAGAGAAAAGACGCATTTATGTAAAGGCATGCGAAGAACTGGATCAACTGCTCATGGGTGAAGCAGAAAAAATGAAGACCGAAGATGTGTCGGATCATGAACTCCGTCGCATCAAGAAGATGATGTATCGTGAATTCCTGGATCGTATGAAAAATAATGAAGAGCTGGCAAGCACCTTGGCGACACTGGAGGTCCAACAAGGTTGGCAGTATCTCACCACCTATCTGGATGAGATTGAAATGATAACCAAAGAGGATATCAAGCGGGTTGCCCGAAAACACATCCATGATGAAAATAAAAACGTGGTCTACCTTATTCCCGGTGGTGAACCGGATCAACCCCCGGAGACCTATACCGAAATCCGATCGGCAAGCGGTGCGACCAAATCGCGGGCAATCAAACCGGAAGACTGGATTAATCATTCCGTCTATCCCACACCGCCTGAATGGCGACACCCGCTCTCCTTTGAACGAAGACCTGAAAAGATCGTTTATCCCGGGGCGGAGACCACAAAAGTTAAAGGTGCCCCTGTTTTTTATTTGGCGGACCCGGAATTGCCCCTCATCGATTTAACACTGTTGATCAGGGCGGGGGCGGTGGATATTGCTGAAGACAAAACCGGCATGGCTCAACTGCTGGGTGAGGCTCTTATAAGGGGCGGGACAAAAAACCATTCCCCTGCTGAACTGGCCATGATGCTGGATGAGGACGCTATTCGATTATCCATATCCATTAATGAGGAAGATGCGAGCATACACCTTTCAGTCATGAAGGAAGACTGGGAAAAGGGTTTAACCATCCTCAATGATCTCCTGGTCCATCCAAAATTTGATGAAACAGTACTCAACATCTTGAAAGAGCAGGCAATCATTGCTCTACAACGTCAGGGCGAAGACGCCCAAGCCGTAGCGGGACGCGAATGGGAGATTTTGCATTTTAAAGGTCATCCATATGGTCGCGATCCCTTAAAAGCCTTGGACACCATCCCCGAACTCACTCAAGATGACCTGGCCGGATTCCTTGGAAGATATTTTGCACCTCCCAACATGGTGGTGACTGTGGCTGGAGATATTGAGATGGGAAGACTGATAACCGATCTCGATCAAATCCTGTTCCAAGGATTCTCGGAACAGGAAGCCGTTGAAACATCCCTTCCCGAGCCAAAACCAACCGCTCCTATCCTGGCCCTGATTCACAAGCCGGGGCAAGTGCAATCTCAGATCATCATGGGTAAGAACGGGATTAAACGTAATCACCCTGATTACTGGAAACTCAACCTGCTCACCCAGATCTTAGGTGGAAGCGATTCACTCATGTACAAACGGTTGCGGGATGATCTGGGTCTGGTCTATGCGAGCTGGTTCGGCCAGACCTATAAATGGGAGGCAGGCATTTTGATGGGATACATCGGATGTCGCGCCGACAAAACAAGACAAGCCATCACGGAGACGGTTAAAATAATGGGACAACTACAATCCCATGTCCCCCAGGAGGACCTGGATCAAAAGCGTCTGGATTCCTTGAACAGCTTTATCTTTAATGTAGACACTCCACAGGAGCTGGTGGAGGTGTATGGCCGTTATCACATGCGGCAAGAACCTTTGGATACATTAGAAAGGATCCAGGACGCCTATCTTGCCTCAAACAGAAAAGAGATGGAAGCCCTGGCCAAACGATACCTGAATCCTAGACAGTTGCAGATTGTCGTTGTCGCTGATAAAACCGTTCGTGTGCAAAAAGAAAACGGGCAGGAGATTACCCTTGAGGCGGACCTACAAGGATTGGCTAAAGAATTAAGGCTGCCATATCAAGAAATAGCATTGCGTTGAATAGATTTTTTGTTGATCTCATGTTTTCCATAAACTGCAGAATATCAAATAAGGAATAATGAATCTAGACGTGGGCGATTCGTGATTCTTCGGTTTTTTGTTCAACATTCATTATTCAATGATCTTGGAATCGTCACAGGCGGCAAAAATTTCCACAAAAACAGAAGGAGTGAACATCGACTGGCTTTTTGCTGATGCAAAAACGATACACTGGTTAAAGTTGTTTGTAAGAATTTAGGTTTTTCTAAATCCAGACGATTGGATTCCGCGATCAAGTCGCGGAATGACCAGCCTAGTTTTTGGCTACTCGACTGTAAATGATCACCCCTGGTTTTTGCAAGGTCATTCCGCGACTTGATCGCGGAATCCATAGGTTCGCACCAAATCTTTTAAAAATCAAAAATGAAACGGCTGTTTTAGATTTTGTTACCTGAATCTTGCAACAATCATCATAGCGAGGCGCCGAAAGCCTGACTGTAAAGCGAAGTTGAAATGATTTTGGCCCGCAGGCATATTACCTATATGGTGAGGATCAAAATCACGATACAAGCCTTATAGTCAAGGCGCTTCAAGCCGCAGTAGATGATTGGTGCAAGATTCAGGTAATAAATCATTGGAAGCCCTGGCCATTTCAGCGATTACCGTCAAGCAGGAGATAAAGATGATACGGCAGTGTAGAAAATCCGATCTGGATACCATATTCGAGATCATCAATGATGCAGCGCAGGCGTATAAAGGGATGATACCGGAAGATCGTTGGAACGAGCCATACATGCCTTTTGCGGAACTGATGCGTGAAATTGAAGATGGTATTGTTTTCTGGTGCTTGGAACATCAGGGGCAGCTCCTCGCAGTAATGGGAATTCAGGATAGAAACGACGTTGCACTCATTCGGCATGCCTATGTTCGGACACGAGGTCAAAAGAAGGGGATCGGGACAAAGCTGCTCAAGCATTTAGAGAACATGACAGAGAAACCCATCCTTATCGGGACGTGGGCAGCGGCATCATGGGCAATCTCATTTTACGAAAAGAACGGATATACTCTGGTTTCGGAGGAAGAAAAGAATCGTCTTCTCCGTAAGTACTGGTCGATTCCAGAGCGGCAAGTGGAAACATCGGTGGTTTTGGGAAACCAAACATGGCGTAAAGCCCGACATGACGTTTTAACCAATGGCTAATCCCAGTTGGTAGCCCGTGATCATAATGGAAATCTTCTTCGCAGAAGATGAGGTTCCCTAAAATTCTAAAATGGTTTTGTCCCCGTTCCACGGGAAAGGTATGAAACTGAAACCCGGAGACCATTTTTGCCATGTTTGAATACCTGTTGAACAAAGAACAGAAAAAGCTGCGGCAGGAAGCCCGCGATTTTGTCAAATCGATCCCCAGACAGATGATTCTGGATATGGACGCGGACAGAATTCAGTTCCCCAAGACGTTTTTGCGGGAGGCCGGGAAATTGAACCTCATGGGCTGCCGTTACCCCGTGGAATGGGGTGGCCGAAATATGGACTGGGTATCCACTTGCATGGTCATGGAAGAAATCGGGATGCTCGGATATATTTTTGCCTGTATATTCGGTGTGGGCGCGGAATTGGTATGCGATGCCATTATCCTACATGGCAATGATGAGCAGAAGGAAAAATATGTCAAGCCCCTACTCAAAGGAGAACTGTTCGCGGCAGAATGCCTGACCGAACCCCGCGGCGGATCGGATTTCTTTGGCACCACGACGGTGGCTGAGGACAAAGGGGAATACTTTCTGCTCAACGGCCAGAAACGGTTTATTGTGGGTGGAGAAGGTGCCGATTACTTCCTGGTCTATGCCCGGACCGATCCCGACAACGAGCCCCACAAATCCATTTCCTGCTTCATCGTGGACAGAACCGACGGGGTGAGAAGTGAGTATCTTTATGGACTGATGGGTTGCCGCGGCGGCGGCGCCGCCAGGTTGGTGTTCGAGGATGTTAAAGTGCCCAAAGCGAACCTTCTGGGTGAACTCAACCAGGGGATCGCCATATTCAATACCATGATGATCCCGGAGCGCTTGGGTACCGCCGCGATGACCATCGGCGCGGCAAATCCGGCCGTCGATATAGCCACAGGGTACACGTCCAAGCGCAAGGCCTTCGGACAGCCAATCGCCGATTTCCAGGGAGTCTCGTTCCAGGTGGCCGAGGCGGTGATGCTATTGGATGCTTCACGATCCGTGATTTACTCGACCGCCAGAGCTGTGGATGAACAGATCGATGGCAAACAGATCCGCCGGATGATATCCCAGTCCAAAAAATTCGTGACCGAGTCCTGCCAGAAAGCCGTTCATCATGCCCTGCAAGTGATGGGGGGGATCGGGTATACCAATATTTATCCAGTGGAACGTATCTTCAGGGACCTCCGATTGGCTTCCATCTGGACCGGGACCAACGAGGTCATGTCCATGATCATAGCCAATGAATGGTACAAGGAATATTGGGCAAACAAAAAAACCGAAACCATTCGAGATATGGAACCGGTCGCCGCTGAAGCGGGCGCAAAGGATGAAAAGATATTCGAATAATGAAAATTCACAGTTGCCTGCTATCGCGACATACTCAAGCTGCTTATTTTCTATTTCAAGTGAATAGTCCGGTTGACGGATGTCTCATTATGTCGCAATTTTTCATGAAATGTATAGCGATAGAGACAAAAGTCATATGGAATCATTCGATGTAAAAATGATTGCAGAAGGATCGATGATTCAGATAACGCATTATGGGGATGCAATTTATTCACTAGCGATGGCCTCACGAAAGGAGGCAAGCGAGATTTCTCAACAGCATGACATACACAATTTTATGGTCGATCCTAGGGGGGCGAGAATCGCCGGCAATGTATCGGAATTATATGGTTTTCACTCCCACGATCCTCTTTTACTCGCGCGGTCGACTTGTCTGGCGCTTGTTTATGACATAAAAACGTTGTCCTTCATTAGGGTGTTTAAAATTCAAGTTGAAAGGAAAATATCATGAAGCCGGAGAAATGCTTAAGGCGTGGGGTATCGAGCCCTCAATCCCAATATTGAAAAAAGGAAGGCATGGTGGTAAAAAAAAGGTTGATGAAAGAGAAAGTCATAATCCTGTAACTTGTGATCTCGATTTAAGAGGTGCGGATGGCTTGCTGTTATACAATGTAATAAAACAAGGAGTGTGTGATGGAACGTAATAATAGACTGAATAAGGTTGTATGGCCAATTGGCTTGCCTGTTTTTATGGGGCTGTTAGTCATCAGCATTTTATTTTTAGCTGCAGCGACACCGCAAAATATCCATGCGGCATCGTCCGGCTTGCCATTAACTACATTTATGTCGGATGATTTCGCCGGTTCAGGGCAATGTGCAATGTGTCATAGTCTGTTGAGGGATCGTGGCGGGGAAGATGTCTCCATCGATGCCCACTGGCGTTCTACACTCATGGCCAACAGTGCCAAAGACCCCCTATGGCAGGCAAAGGTCAGTTCCGAAATTGCCCGTCACCCTCAACTTCAAACCGTAATCGAGGATAAATGTGCCACCTGTCATATGCCCATGGGGCGTACCCAGGCCCTTATCAAACAATTATCTATTGCGATCTTAGAAGACGGCTTTTTAGATTCAAACCATCCATTCCACGAAGCGGCCTTTGACGGTGTATCCTGCACGCTTTGTCACCAGATTCAGGCTTGGAATCTTGGAGAAATGGCAAGTTTCAGCGGGCATTATGCAATAGATAGTGCTACGGTTCCACCCAATCGTCTCATTTTCGGCCCATACTCGAATCCCATACAAAACATGATGCGAAATAATGTCGGGTTCACGCCTGCTCGAGGCCCGCAAGTCGAAGATTCCGCGCTATGCGGTGCGTGTCATACACTTTACACTCCTTATGTAAACGCGGATGGCAAAGTGCTGGGAGAATTCCCAGAGCAAACCCCTTACCTGGAATGGAAACACAGTGAATATGAGAAAACCAAAACCTGCCAGCAGTGTCATATGCCAGAGGCAAATGGAAGTGTGGTGATTTCCAATCGTCCCAGGGGACGAGGGCTTACTGCGCGTAGTCCCTTTAACCAACATTACTTTATCGGAGGTAACAGCACGATGCTAACACTGTTGGCGGAGCAAAACGAAGAACTCGGCATATCCGCATCTTCCAAACATCTTGAAACGACCTTAGCCCGCACGCTGGAACAATTACATTCTGATACCGCGCAGCTTGCCGTCATTGACACCCAAATTAAAGCGGACACTCTCAATATCGTTCTACAGGTTAAAAATCTTGTAGGTCATAAATTTCCAACCGGTTTTCCTTCCCGACGGGCCTGGATCCACTTGCGCGTGAAGGATGCTGACGGCCACATTGTGTTTGAATCCGGCAAACCCCGGGATGACGGAAGCATTACCGAAAATGACGCCGATCTCAATGCCGGCGCCTTTGAACCCCATTATAACCGGATATCAAAACCTGAACAGGTTCAAATTTATGAAGGGATCATGCGCAACAGCGACGGAAACGTCACTTATACCCTTTTAAGAGGGGCGGGGTATATAAAAGATAATCGCTTGCTCCCACGCGGGTTCGAGAAAGCGACATCGCCTGATGACATCGCAATATGGGGCATGGCGACATCCGATACGAACTTTCAAGGCGGGACGGACCAGGTTCTGTATGAATTGGATATAAGCGGAAAATCGGGGCCCTATGTGGTGGCGGCCGAACTCATGTATCAGACCCTCTCCTTTCCATTTATTCGGGACTTATTACAGGATCACACGGAACAGGAAGATCGTTTTGCAAACTATTATGCTGACCTTGATAAAAAACCGGTCATCGTAACCGGCGTAAATAAAACCGTCCCATGACCAGGGTTCTCTCGGGGCTTACATACATTGTGGATTCTCGTGACAAAGTCGGTGGAGATAAACCAATAAGCCGAAAAATATTTGAACTTCTAAGGAGAGTTCTAAACGATTAAAAATGGAAATTCTCTAGAGACCATTCCGCCGGAAGGTTGAGATGAGTGATAAATGAAATCGACAGATTGTTTTAGAAAGAATATGTTATAAACATAAAGAGGGTTATAAAATGATTGAAAAAAATCGAATTCGCATCTCTCAAATATTTGCTCTGCTATTGCTCGTATTTATTTCTATTTCAAGCAGCCAATGGGAGGAGAAGGCCCCATTGATCACTAGTGCCTTATTCTTTTTGGGTGCCTTTCTGGTGGGGGTTGCTTCTTTGGGTAGCTTATGGTGCTCCATCTATATTGCCGGCTACAAGACCAGCCATCTCATTGCCCAAGGGCCATATTCCATGACCATGAATCCGTTAGTTTTTTCAGCCTGCTAGGTGCCCTGGGTAAAGGTTTTGTTTCCGAGACTTTTTTCATTCCATTGCTTATTCTGGCTGGTTTTTTCATATATTATCCTTTTACAATAAAAAAGAGGAAGCGGAACTGGCAAAATTACATGGAGATCAATTTGAAACCTATCTTAAGAAAGTCCCCAGATTCTTTCCCAAGATATCCTATCTCATCGAACCGGACGAATATTTGATAAAGCCGGTGATCTTTCGCAGGCACATGTTTAGCGCCCTCTGGTTTATCTGGATCATCGGCATTCTTGAGCTTATTGAAGAGCTGCACGAACTAAGATTACTTCCCTCAATATTTAAAATATATTAATTTACGTATATTTTTTAAAAGGTGACCGATCAATGTCCGCATTGTCTTTCAGGCGATCCACCCAATCTCGATAAATTTCTTGTGTCTTAGTCTGAATGATGGAATTTCGAAAGATCTCTTTCTCTGCAGTATATCTTTCTTCATCTATTCCCTGATAACCTTCCCACCGCATAACAAAAGCCCCTTTGCTGTTTTCAAATACATCATCAGGATATCTCTTCTCTCCACCCAGCTTAAAGGCTGTTTCCAGCATTTCAGGCACGTATCCGATCTGTGAAGGCAGGCCTTGTCGTGTAAAGTAATCCGTTGTCTGGGTCTTGTATTTCTTTTCCTTGGCAAGCTGATCCCAATCTTTTCCGTCCAGGAGTTGTTTTAGATATTTTTCAGCGGCCGTCTTAGCCGCGACAGAAGCCAGATGATTAATATAATCGTTTTTGACCCGATCTTTGACCTCTTCCATCTCAGGGAGGTAAGATTCCTTTTTGTCCATTACCTGGAAGATATAATATTTATTATTGACCTCGACCATGTCGCTGACGCTTTCCTTATTCATGGCAAAAAGAGACTCGCGGAGTTTTGAATCCCCTCCGATGCCGGGTATGGGTTCATCTTGCGGGAAGAAATCCGTGGTCTTGACCGGAACATCATTTTGTTCGGCATACTGGGTCAAATCCACATCATAGGGCATCTGATCAATCAGGGTTAACGTTTTCTCGTGTGCAATGTCCATGCTTTCATTATCAATCAGTATCTCCTTTATCTCTTCCTTCACCTCGGCAAGGGGCTTTATCCTTTCTTCCTTGATATCATCGACTTTAATAATATGGAATCCGAACTCCGTCCTTACCAGATCGCTGACGGCCCCTTTTTCCATACTAAAGGCCGCCTCTTCAAAGGCCGGGGCCATCCTGCCACGCGTGAAAAAACCAAGGTCCCCGCCTTTGGGCGCTGTGGGTCCTTCGGAATATTTTTTGGCCAGCGCTGCAAAATCTTCATTGTTCCTGGCCTTTTCAAGAACGGCCAATGCCCGCTCCCTTACCTTTTCCACCTCTTCATCCGGGGCATCTGGCGCCACATTGAAAAGGATATGCCGGGCCTTAACCTCCTTCTCTTCTTTGAACATGTCCAGATTGTCTTCATAATAATAAGTGATGACCTGATCACTAATCTGAACAGCTTGTCGATACGCGGCAGGATCAATCGTAATGTGGGCTACCTTGATCTTTTCAGGGACCCGGTAGGTTTCCCTGTTTTCTTGAAAATAAGCCGCCATGGCCACGTCATCCACTTGAACAGACTTTTGAAAATCCTTGGGTGAAAATTGCACGTAACTGATCTTCAATTGTTCGTTAGTGAACGTGTATTGATCCCTGATTTCCTGTTCAGTCACGGGTGAAAAAGTCATCAAAAACTGCGTGATCTTTGACAGGAGCATATCCCGCCGTAGAGATTCCTCAAAATCCTCAGGCGTCATCTGATTATTGCTTAAAAGGGTTCGATAGCGGGCCTCATTAAACATGCCGTTATACTGAAAGGCCGGGAAGGTAAAGATCTCCTGCCGGATTTCCTCTTCCGTGACCCCTAGTCCGATGCGCTCGGCCTCTTGAGTAATCAGCCTTGTTTCAATAAGCTCTTCCAGAACTGCATTTTCAAGATCAAACATCTTAAGGAGATTATCACTCCACATGCTCCTGTATTGCCTTTTTAATGCATCAAGCCTTATCCGATAAGCCTTTTGATATTCATCATAGGTAATGAGTTCATCATTCACATAGGCAATTTTTCCACCCCCTTGTTCTCTAAAGGAGTAGCCAAAGTAGAAAACAAAGACAATGACGATAATGGCGATCATAAATTTGATCAGCCATGATTTGGCATGCTTTCTCATCAAACCCAGTAACATTCGATTTTTCCTCCTGAAAAGGATTATTCCTATGCAATCGATTAGACGTGTTCGTATGGCTTCAAACCTTGCCCTCTCCTCCAAAACCGGGGAGGGCCTGCACTCTCTAAGAGGTGCCTTATTAACACGATCACAAAAGTATGTCCATAGTATTCTATCCGTCATTTATTTCCCATCTATGACAAAATGTTGACGGGAATGAATTTCCATTCCATGGGCATCGCCTCACCCGACGGCACAGATTCATTCTTACCCCAAACAGGCATTGTATCTTGCTGATTTCACTAATTTATTACTCCTCCATCCGCGTCAGAAATATGCATAAAGAGTGGCATAAATGTTGCTGACAAACCATTAACGTGATTTGTTATGATCGGCTCAATAAAATATTTAAAAGGAGAAGAGATCATGAAAAGGTTGATTTATTTTATTTTAGCGGTTTTTTTCGTATTGTTTTTCACATCACCCTTGATGGCTGAGAGCACATGCACCAAACAAGATGTGGTAAAGGCGGTTGATGAAGCCGTGGCGATACTTGAAAGAGAGGGCCGGGCAGGCCTGGAGAAGGTTGGACAGATGCGATTTTGTGATGACAACTATGTGTTCGTCAATGATTTCAAAGGCAAAACGCTTATGCATGTCATGCCTCATCTTATCGGCAAGGTCCTGATCGCCCTTAAAGATGATACGGGCAAACGATTTTTTGCCGACTTCACCAAAATGGCCCAATCCAGCCAAACCTACAAAGATGGCAAGGTCCACTATAATGGAAGCGGATGGGTGTCCTACCGCTGGCCCAAACCCAATGAGAAAGCCTTTTCCCCAAAAATCTCATATATCAGGGGCTGCTTGATGGACGATGAAAACGTATATATAGGCGCCGGGATATATGAATAAGGTCATATATCGTTTTTTTTCCTTTCGGACAAAAATCATAGCTGGATTTATCATCATCCTCCTGTTGTTTATGGTTGGTCTGGGGGGAAGTCTGCTCGGGATAACCAGTATTTCATCCATGCTGGCGTTATCCAATAATGCCAACCACATGGTCAGGGATGTATACGAAATCCTTGACCATGAAAAAGAATATGTTGTCTATAAAAACATGAAAGCTGCCAAGGTTGTAACCCAAAATCTTGGCGATATTCTTCGTATAACCAATGAAATGCAATCCATTTCCGACGATGGAAAACGATTATTGTTATTACGCGAAATAAACGATTCCGTTGAAGTATATCATGCACAATTTGCTCAGATCGTGGAAAACACGAAAGAGTTTGAAGAATTGAAAGCGCATATGAAAGAGGCCTCGGCGGTTATCTTCAGCACCTTTGACCAAAATATGAGGGCGCCGATCCTAGATGCACAAAATATGGCTATTGTCAGTGGAAAAGAAGCACCCCCTGTCCTTGGGGAAATATTGAAGGTGATCGATTCGATGACCATGGACCTTCAAGATGCCAGATTATTCGAAAACCTGTTCCTTTTATATAATGATCCGACATATGCTCAAAATTTCTATGAAAAAATGTCCGACTGGGAAAAAACAAAAGAAGATCTGACCTATCTGATTAATACTGCGGAGGATCGTGACCTTGAAGAGGCTTTAGCGACCATTGATGCTCAAGCCAAGACCTATAACCGACAAACCTTTGAAAAGTCTTTTTTACTTTGGAAAACCAATAACGATATCCGCAAGACCTTGACCGATAACGGGAAGAAAATCACTTTCATTGCCCAACAGCTTGAACAGGACGCTGAAAGAAACACAATCCACGTGAAAAACCGCACCATCACAATGGCTGTGATCCTATTATTGACAGGGATCATTCTTGTCATATTGATCACCTATTTTACGGTGATCTCCATTTCAAAACCCCTCAATCGCACCGTGATGATGGTCAAGGACATTGCTGAAGGGGAAAGCGACTTAACCAAACGGCTTCAAGTACATGGCAAGGATGAGATCGGAGAATTGGCGAAATGGGTCAATACTTTCATTGACAACCTTCATGCTATGATAAGGGATATTGCAGATAACGCCGGATTGCTGGGATCTTCTTCAAACCACCTCTCTGGTCTTTCCGAATACATGACTCGGAGCGTGGAGGACATGTCATTCAAATCCAACACCGTTGCCACGGCCACTGAACAGATGAGCGCCACCATGAATTCCATCGCGGCAACGATGGAACAGACAGCCGGTAATGCAGGTGTTGTGGCGGCCTCCGTGGAGCAAATGACGGCCACCATCAATGAGATAGCCAAACATTCCGAAGGGGCACGCACTATGGCGGACAACGCGGTTTTGGAGGCATCCCTGACGAGCCGGAATATTTATGTCCTCGGTGATTCGGCACAAGATATCGGAAAGGTCACTGAGACCATTAATGAAATTTCGGAGCAGACCAACCTCCTTGCGCTCAATGCCACCATTGAAGCAGCCAGGGCAGGTGAAGCCGGAAAGGGTTTCGCCGTGGTGGCCAACGAGATTAAAGAACTGGCTCGTCAGACATCGGCTGCCACATTAGAAATAAAAGAAAAAACGGAAAATATTCAGACCAACACGGATAATGTCGTTACCCAGATCGGCCGCATCTCAAAGGTGATTCATGATATAAACGAACTGGTGTCCACCATTGCCGCCGCAGTTGAGGAGCAATCGTCCACGACAAGAGAAATCGCGGGCAATATTGCACAGATGTCCGCTGGTATTCAGGAATCCAGTGAAAACGTAATACAAAGCTCTTCGGTCTCCAGAGAAATTGCAAGAGACGTTTCCGAAGCCAGTCAAGCCATTAATGAAATGGCCAATAACACGTCTCAAGTGAACCTAAGCGCCCAAGAATTGAATACCATGGCTGAACAATTAAAAAAACTGGTGGGCCGATTCAAGGTGTAGGTGAGAGTTCGACAAGTTCATAGTGCATGGTTCCCATCCCAATCTTCTCGGCATACTTTAACGCATTCTTACCACGCTGAAACACCTTCTTCCCCTTGGCTTTTTGCACCAAATCCAATGAGGCCGTATCCACGGCAACCGGATCCATGGAGCCCAACAAGCCGATATTCGGGACTATAGGTTTCATTCGACGGCTTTCGCAATCACACCCGCGGGTAATATTTATCAGAAAATTAAGATACATGAAGGTTTTACCGGTTTGGGCCGCCATGGCATATTCAGCCAGCCTTTCCCGGAATTCCTTTCCCAAAGACATCTGCCAACTAAAGGATATGGCCCCTTTTTTACAAACCGCTATACAGGAAGCACATCCGATACATTTATCTTCTAAAATCATGGCCTTTGGCTGAAGCACGATGGCACCAGCTGGACATTTTTCCGCGCAATCGCCGCAGGCCTCGCATTTACGGGCTTTGACCTTCGGGATCGTCCCGGAATGCTGGGCCAATTTCCCCCCCCTGGAGGCGCAACCCATGGCCAATTGCTTGAGGGCGCCGCCGAACCCGGCCAACATATGCCCTTTAAAATGACTCAGGATGATCATTTGTTCGAGTTCCGTGAAGGCCTTTCCAATCTTGCAAGATTGGAAATATTTTCCATGAAATGGCCTTTCAACATATTCCTCCCCGTATTCACCATCCGCTATGACAAGCGGCAATTGGGTAAAACCATGTTCTTCAGCGAGTTTCAGATGGTCCGTGCGATTCTGACGTTGACCCCGGTACAGGGCATTGGTATCCGTGTAGGCGGAGGATATCCCTTTTTCCTTCAAAAATTGGATAATACCTGTATAGTTTTCCGGAGTGATATAGGTTTGATTCCCCTTTTCACCAAAATGGACCTTTAAGGGTATATAGGATGCCGGATGGATATGCCCTTCAGCCATTAAATGACCCAAGAGCCTTGCTGCAGATTGACTGATCTCTTGCGTTTGATCGTAGGAATCAATGGGAATAAAAAATACCTTTGACATGACAGACACCTCCATGGACTTTTTAAAATGATGATAAGCGAATGCTGTATCGAGAGTGGAATTTTACACAAGCATCTATTCGGCCGAAATTCAGAATTTCTCCATGGCCTCTTTTAAAAGGATGCGCGCCTCTTCGCAATACCAGCATTCCAAGAACTCACGATCCTTTTGCCCCCACCTTTCGAGGACCTCTTTTTCAATACCTTCAACGCGACTTCTTTTTATGGTCTCGAATGCAAGCGATGGTAAGGCACCCAAGGCCCGTAACCTCTCCACGGCCTTTTCCGACACCTTTTCACGTGGACATACATCATCCACCAGGCCGATGGCAAGCGATTCATCGGGACCGCAAAATTCACCTGTCTCCATCATATCGCGGGCCTTTCTCACACCCACCAAGCTTCGCAGGATACAATCCGGCAGATGGGGTACCGGCACACCCAATTTAATCTCATTCAGGCCCATCCAAATTCGGCCTTCGGCCATGAATCGATAGTCGCAACAAAGCGATAAGATGCAACCGCCTGCGATAGTGTGACCGGTGAGGGCCGCCACGGTCGGCTTGGGCAGCGTGAACAGGGCCAGGCAAACGCGATTAAAGGCATCAAAAAAAGCGCGTAGATCGTTCTCCGGCAAATCGAACAGCTGCGGGATATCGAAACCGATTGAAAAAAATTTCTCGCTTGTACTCCCCAAAACAAGGCTCCGTAACCGTGGATCTGTTCGAATATGTTCGACGGCTTCGGCCAGCTCATTCACCAGATCCAGGTTGATGGCATTGGTGACGCCCCGATCCAATCTAATGATGGCTATACCATCTTGATCATCGATTTGAATCATGAATGATTTCCTTAAGCAATAGGTTCTTCTCCCAATCTGTTAGGATAAAGCGGCCAGGGATTCCAGGTTTCAGCGGTTCAAACGTTCCTCACTCGAATCCTTGAATCCTGGACGCCTAGAACCCTTATCACAGACAGACTATTGTAAACGGCTCAAGCAAGCCGTCATACCGGCGAGAGCCGGTATCCAGATGGATTCTAATCTATCGAGGCTGATTTGTTTTTCTTCATTCCCCGATATCCATTTTTTCAAAAACCGGATTGTTTACCGGTCATGCTGTCTATCCTAATCTTGATCACGGCCGTTTTTTTCAATACATCATCCGGGAAGTGGAATGAATGATCTGAATACTGGCTCATGATAATATTCAGCGCCTCGCGTTTTTCATCAAAATGATCAAGGAAAGAGGCCTTGCCAAAACCAATCACGCTTTTAAACCTCACGCCCCAATCACATGCATCGTCCGCCTGAATAATTTCAGCATTCACATCGAACTCGAAACAGACATTCGGATTCTTTTTTAAGGCATTTGTTTTTTTGCCTTTTAAGGAACCATGTAAATAGATAGTCTTATCTTTATAACCAAAACATAAAGGCACCACATACGGCGTATTTCCATCAACCATACCCAACGTGCAAAAAAGTGAATCCAGGATAACCGATTCGATGGCCGATTCATCAAAGATTTCTTTTTCTTTTTTCCTCATCATTTTTTCACCCCGTCTTGATGATCATAAAATCGGGTAACATAGCCCGTTGGTGAAAATCAGATAGATGCCACGGGCCATGCTTCCGTATAAATTAAGCTTACAAAGAGTTCCCCATAGGATGTCGATGTAATACCTGTATCTTGCACCAATCATCTACTGCGGCTTGAAGCGCCTTGACCATAAAGCTTGTTTCGTGATTTTGATCCTCACCATATCGGTAATATGCCTGCGGGTCAAAATCACTCCAACTTCGCTTTATAGTCAGG
>JAFGGA010000119.1 GCA_016930835.1 Deltaproteobacteria bacterium | reverse complement strand
ATACAAGCACGAGCGAATATTATCCGTTTTTATATTCCACACCCCGAATTCAGATATTAAGTCTATACTGTTAAACAAAGGTGAACTGTGATCAAGAGCTGCGTAACCATTTGTGTTGTAGACGATGATCCATCGGTCTGCAAAGCATTGAGCAGGTTGATAAAGTCGGATGGATTCAGAGTAAAAACATACGGTTCCACACAGGAATTTTTGGGTGATGACCACACTGAGAGGCCTGATCTGTTGGTCCTTGACGTACGGATGCCCGGCATGAATGGATTGGATTTACAGAACCATTTGGCCGCTTCAGACCATACAATCCCCATTGTGTTTATAACAGCATATGAAAACGGCAGAGCAAAGACAAAGGCAATGGCGGAGGGGGCTGTGGCTTTTTTTAAAAAACCATTTGATGAAAAGGATTTATTGGGAGTGATATACAAGGCTCTTAACCTAAATTACACATAAAAGGAGGGGTCAAGATGGAATTAGGTGAATTTAAGAGGTCAAAGGCTCAAATGATAGGATTGATTCTGGGTGCCATTTTGTTTTTCCTTGTCCTTTTATTTGACTTCGTGCCGGGAAAGCCGGTGGTGACCCGTATGGCCGCCGTAGCGGTGCTGATGGCTGTATGGTGGATCACAGAGGCGATTCCCCTTGCAGCCACTGCCATACTTCCCATGATCCTTTTTCCGCTGATGGGTATTTTAAAAGGAAGTGCCACGGCGCCGATTTATTTTAATAGCACGATTTTTCTATTCATCGGCGGCTTTATGATTGCTTTGACCATGGAGAAATGGAACCTCCACAAACGACTAGCCCTTTTGACCATACGAACGATTGGAGGAGGACCTTCCAGGATCATCTTAGGATTCATGGCCGCTTCCGCCTTTCTTTCCGCCTGGATGTCCAATACGGCTACGGCGATTATGATGCTTCCCATCGGTTTATCCATCATAATGCAAATGGAAGAAAAGTTCGGCGAAAAAGATACTCACAGGTTCTCGCTCTGTTTGATGCTCGGGATTGCTTACGCCGCTTCGATGGGAGGTATGGCCACCCTCGTGGGGACCCCCCCCAATCTTGTACTGCAGCGCACGTTTGAACTCACGTTTCCCAAAGCAACCCCCATCTCTTTTGGAATCTGGATGATCATGGCGGTTCCTTTGTCGGTGGTCATGATCGTCACGATATGGGTTGTGCTGACAAAACTCATTTACCGGCCTCCAGAACACCTGAGGGTAGACCCCGAGATTGTGGACAAGGAATACAAAGCCCTGGGCCCCATGACTTACGAAGAAAAGGTTGTCGCCATCGTATTCGTCGTAACAGCCGTATTGTGGGTCTTCCGAGCAAATCTTGTTCTGGGATTCGTGACAATACCGGGATGGTCGAATCTGCTTCCCACTTCGAAGCTGATCGACGACGGTACGGTGGCGGTGTTTATGGCCTCACTTTTGTTCTTTTTCCCCACCCGTAATCCAAAGGCTAAAACGGCAACACTCATGGACGTCACTGTTTTTAAAAACCTTCCCTGGGATATCGTCATCCTTTTCGGGGGAGGCTTTGCTCTGGCAAAAGGGTTTCAGGTCACCGGACTCGCCGCTTTCATCGGAGACAAGCTTCAAGTTCTTGCGGGATTCAGCACCGTCGCAATGATCGGGGTCATTTGTACAACGCTTACTTTCCTGACCGAACTGACATCCAACACGGCCACCACACAGATGATTCTCCCCATTCTGTCATCCCTAGCTGTGGCCATGAAGACGCATCCCCTCCTACTCATGATTCCGGCAACGCTTTCCGCGTCGTGCGCCTTTATGATGCCGGTTGCCACGCCGCCCAATGCCATTGTATTCGGCAGCGGGCGCATCAGAATAGGAGAGATGGTCAAGGCAGGCCTGTTGATCAACCTTATTGGCGTCGTCGTCGTAACAGCCATGTTCCTCCTGGTGGGGACGGCGGTATTTGGCATTAAAACCGGTGTTTTTCCGGTCTGGGCGCAGTGATTGTGGCATACGAACTATCGGGCATTGATGATTTTTTCTTTTGCGACTCAATATTCGATAGACGTTATTCATCGAAAGGGAGATAAGATATGATGAACTACATAAAAAGATTTGTGTTTTTTCTTCTTGTAATGATAATGGTACCGTTACTGTCGTTTGCCTCGGAACCGATCGTTATCGGACTTCCCCTTCCGCTGTCGGGAAAACAGACGGAAGACGGGCGCATGATGAAAGACTCATTCGAGATGGCCGGGAAAACCATCAACCAACAGGGCGGGATCAACGGCAGGCCCTTGCGTCTTGTATATGCAGATGATCAGGGTAAGGAATCGACAGGCGAACAGATTGTCAAGGAACTGGTTGAAAGCGCCAAAGCCGTTATGCTGGTCGGAGGCCATACGAGCGCCCCCACCTACGCCATGGCAAAGGTCGCCGATAATCTGGATGTGCCTTTCCTAGTTTGTACCGCCTCGGCGGACAGGATCACCCAAAAAAGATGGAAAAATATTTACCGGCTGAATCCGCCTGTCAGTGAATACACAAAGGGCCTTGAAGATTTTTGGATGAAGAATCTTAAACCCAAATCCATGTCCATCATCTATGAAAACAGCATGTTCGGGATCAATGGGGCGACCTACATGATGGGTTTTTGTCAAGAAAACGGTATCGATATACGGTCTACCGTCGGATATTCCAGTGAGAGAACGGACCTGGCATATTTTCGCTCGATACTCGCATTGCAGGTGGAAGACCCTCCGGATCTTATTTATATGGTTTCTCGGCTGGACGATGGTGCGGCGCTGGTTAAAGCAATCCGGGAAGTGAAGATCGACGCTGTGCTGTGCGGGGGGGCAGGAGGATTTACCAGCCAGGAATTTATTAAAAGGGCGGGAAAAGCCTCCGATCGTCTATTGACGGCAACATTATGGTCTCACCAGCTGCCATACCCCGGGGCCAAGGCATACTATGATCGATTTTTACAGGTTTATTCTTATCCACCCGATTATCATGGCGCCGAAGCTTACTCGGCGCTGCTGGTGGCGGCAGATGCTTTGAAACGAGCTGAATCTCTGATTTCTAAAAATATAAGGGAGGCGTTGAATAAAACCTTGATGCTGACGCCTTTCGGTCCTGTAAAGTTTTACTTCTATGAGGATTTCGAGAGACAGAACACCATCCGCACGCTGGTTCTGCAAATTATTAACGGCACGTTCGAGGTGATATGGCCTTTGGACGTGGCTTCGGCCCGGTTTGTTTTGCCCGACAGGTAATTGCATCGGACAAACAATGTTTCCAGAAAACAGAAACCAACTAATTGTAAATTTATATGGGAGGAAAAAATGGTAACGTTGAGCAAAATCATGGTCGGTTGTGACTTTTCCGATTATTCAAAAGAGACGCTGGAATATGCAGCCAGCCTGGCAGAAAAGCTCCAGGCCGAGTTGATTATAGCAAATATAATCAATCAGAGAGATGTAGATACAATTCTCTCAGTTGCAGACAAACAATTCGATAGAACCGTTGAAAAAGATGTGAAAAAACTCGCCGATGATTACATAAATCGACTAACTGAAGAACGAACTCTGCTAATGGACAAACTGATCGAGGAAATATCCATCGCCCATCTTCGTATCAGAAAGGTCATCCGGGTCGGTGTGCCATTTCAGGAACTAATTCGGGCGATAGAAAATGAAGGGGCAGATCTTATGGTCATGGGTCCGAAAGGTCGCGGCAATCTTGCAGAGGTTCTTTTCGGATCAAATGCAGAAAGATTATTTCGTCGTTGTCCAATCCCTCTACTAAGCATACGTTCTAAAAAAAATGGCCGCATCCTATATTGAATCTCTCCTTACAAAGGCAGATTAGATTCATCCACAGAAAGGTTGAAATAGGAGATCATACCCGCGGCCATTGATGCAGGCATCGGAATCACCTGTTTCAGTCCGCTTGGCGGCGGGTTACTGACCGGCAAATATGGGAAGCAGAGAAAACCTGAGGAAGGCACCCGGGCTTTTTTTCGAACAGAAGTGGACGGTCCCCGGTTCTGGCATCCCAGAGGATACAAAACTGCAGAAATAGTTGAGGATGTTTCCAGAAAATCCGGAATCCCCATGACCAAACTCGCCATCACCTGGCTCCTGCGACGTAAATTTGTCACTTCGGTGATTATCGGTGTCAAAACCGTCGATCAATTGGAAAAAAACATGACGTCTGCTGATTGGGATTTACCGAAAGAGGTGTGGGATGAATTGGAAAAAAGGCCCCGTCCCGAAGAGGAATACATGACCCAAAGGTTCCAACTGGTTGCTACCTAAGCCTTCCACTGCAACATCTCTTCCAGCTACTCCAGACTTGGCTGTTTTTCGATTATTATGACGATAATCATCTTCCACAGAGCCTTCAGATAATCGGACGTCCAGCAAACGTAACGCTCACTGAAAGCAGGGGATACGTTGATGGTGGTCAATAATGATCAGGCAAAATTGTATGTTGGAAAATCATCTGGATTGGACAGGTGGAGTCCCTTCAGTTTTAAATCCACCTCATGCCGCAATCCTCGATAATGGTGAATGCCGTTTTGGGAATTTAGCAGCAGGGATGTTTTGGATAATTCAAGCTGAAATGGGAGAACCAACTGCTTTTGATAATGCATTGGCAGAACGATTAAGGCATGATAAAAAGGATGACTGCCCATAACTATCTTTTTATTCATTAAGTTAAATACAAGAGAATGGAGGTTGGGATGGATAGACATCATTTCTACAAGAAGATGCAGGGTGAAGGTAATACGGACTACGAGATCTACCTGAACACCAGAACGCTACTTTCATGCCAGGGTGATTTTGATGAACTGTGCAATGGAGATGAACTTCAATTTCAGATCGTCCATCAGATTCAGGAACTGCTCATGAAGCTTCTGGCCTACACCCTCCTGGATATTGATACGTACATGCAGACTGAGGATACGAACCGGATACTGACCCTGTTCAAACGTGTGTACCGGCTTCAGGAAAAGATGATTCAGTTGTTTTCTCTGCTCGATACCATGTCACCGAAAGAATACTTGGAGATCCGTCTGAAGTTAGGTGGGGGGAGCGGTCAGGGCTCCCCAGGGTTCAAAACTTTGGCCGAAATGGGCAAGCCCCTGTGGGGATCTTTCAAGTCCAACTACTTAGACAAACATGATCTGACCGTTGAGAAGATATACGATGATGATTACACCCATTCAGATGCCTATGTGGTGGCAGAGGCCCTGGCCGATTATGATGAGCTGTTCCAGAGATTTCGTTATCATCATTTGCAACATATTCAGCGCAGTATTGGTCTGGGGTCAAAGTCATTGAAAGGTCGGCCGGTGCAGCTATTGGAAAAAGGGCTGAATCACAGATTTTTCCCCGAGTTGTGGGAAATCCGAAATAAGATGACCGATCGATGGACGTCCCAATATGGTGAGGTCAGAGACTCCTTAAATCGCTAACGAAAATAGGTCTCAGGGGTTACAGCTAAGGGCTTCGGAGATATCCTCCTCTGTAATGCCCAGGAGGTGGAAAATATGAGATAAACGGGTCTTTCCGAGAGCAGCACTGGCCACCCGGTCAAGGGCCGTCTTGGCATTATAGGCGATGCTTAGACCGGCCGGACCTCCTCCGGGGCAAAGAGTTTGAACTGAAGGGTAAGATTCATCTGACTTGCCTCAAAGAGCAGGTCTTTGATCACGCTGTCTTGAGAACTCTCCAGCCTGTCAAGATCGATCAGGAAGTAAAGCCCCAGCAGGTTCTGCAGAGAGGCCTGTTCAATATCCACGATCTCCGCGTGGTGCTCAGTCAGCACCCGTGTCAATGTGGCGGTAATACCGGGCCGGTCGGGCCCGGAGACCGTGACCATCAAAAAAGTCTTCTCACTCATCTGCTACGCTCCTTTGTAACTTCCTGTATGTGGCAAAAGGGGATGTATTGTT
>JAFGGA010000118.1 GCA_016930835.1 Deltaproteobacteria bacterium | reverse complement strand
CATGTAACTATCTGAAAAGACTGGATTCCGGCCTTCGCCGGAATGACAAAAATGCGTAATTTCCGACTTTTTACGAGATCGTCAAATATTGATGAGCTGATGGATATTTCCAAAGGATGATGAATATGAAAAATAACAGCGCCATCACGGTTACCCATTTAACCAAACGCTATGGCGAATTCGTGGCTGTGGATCATATCAGCTTTGAGGTGCATAAAGGGGAGTTCTTCGGCTTCCTTGGCCCGAACGGCGCCGGAAAGACGACTACTATTCGCATGCTCACCGGGATCATAAACAGGAGCGCCGGCGAGGCAACGGTAATGGGTTTCCCGGCGGGCAGCATTGAAGCCAAACAGATATCGGGGGTTGTTCCCGAGCAGTCCAACGTCTATATGGATCTGACTGCCTGGCGGAATTTGATGCTGGCTGCGGAACTTTATCGTGTCCCTCCCAAAGAGGCAAAATCAAGGGCTGAAAACCTTCTCAAACAGATCGGACTTTACGAGAGAAAGGATTCCAGGGCCAGAGAGTATTCGATGGGAATGAGAAAGCGCCTGCTCCTGGCTGTGGCGTTGATAAACGACCCGGAAATCGTATTCCTGGATGAGCCGACCAGTGGGCTGGACGTCCAGAGCACCCGGTATATCAGGGGACTGCTTAATGAATACAAGAAAGAGGGTAAAACGTTTTTCCTCACAACCCACAACATGGGTGAAGCCGCTGATATGTGCGACAGGGTAGGTATTATTAACCAGGGCAAGATCGTTGCCCTGAATACCCCTGAAGACCTGAGAATAACCGCCGGTAATGTCATTATCGTAGACATTTCCTTTGATAAACCAATCCCCGTAGAAGCCCTCAAGGAGGTTGCGGGAGTGATACACGTGGAAAGCTCGCAGGCAATAGATCGGGCAGATCGAATGAGAAAAATGTCTGCAGTGGGTGGAATGGGTCCCGGGGGAATGGGAGCAGGTATGCGGGGTGGAATATCACCGACAAGACAGGGAGCCGGCATGTCCCGGACGGAGCCTGCCGAAACCGTTGAGAAGAAATCGCCTTCCAACCGGTTCAGACTGCACACTAAAGATACGGGAGAATTGATGTCCTCTCTCGTGGACTTCAGCAGGGCCAAATCGTTAAAGATGAATATCCTGAATATTCATCCCCCATCTCTTGAGGATGCCTTTGTTATGTTAACCGGGGAGGCTAAAGGTGAAAAATAAGATTATCGACCAATTCATCCGATCCATGGCTATCGTTAAAAAAGATGTAAGGATTTATTACTCCAGACCTCCTGTGGTACTCATGGGTGTGCTCTGGCCCGCCATAATGTTCGGCTCTTTCGCTTTCGGCCGCGGAATGGCTATTGAAGCCCTTATTCCGGGACTTATCGGGGTTTCGGTTTTTTTCACCTGTTCGGCAATAACTCCGGTGGCATTCCCCTGGGAGACGGCCCAGAGAACATTGGAAAGATTGATTTCTTCTCCGATAAGCACCTGGACCATACTTTTTGGTGACATGCTTTCATCGGCAATAGTAGGCGTCGCCATATCCATCATCCCGATCCTCATTGCCGTGGGGTTTGGGGTCACCATCACCAACCCTTTCGTCCTCGGGTTTGCCATTATCGCCGGTTCAATCTGTTTTTCCACTATGGCGCTACTTTTATCCATTGCTCCGGTCAGCGGACCCCATTCCACCCAGATGCTGAGCACCGTTATCAAGGTTCCGCTTTTATTCCTCAGCGGGGTCTTTATTCCTCTCGGCGACCTGCCGACCGCGGCAAGAACAATCAGTTATATCTCTCCGCTTACTTATTTTACCGACATAGCCAGATATACCACAGGGCACGGCAGTTATCTCTCCATGTATATAGATTTTACGGCTATCATTATTTTTATTTTCATCTTCTGGATTGTCGCCGTAAAACTTCATAACAGAACATTGCCGATGAGGGTTTAGGCGCTGTTTTATTTCAAGGCCTTTTAGCCTTTCAATAAGGGCAGGCGACTGCTGACCCGCTTGGTGCTAAAGGAAGATAGCGTGAAGTGTTATTATCAGAAACCATCCGATGTGAGTCAGGGTAGATATCGGGCAAAAAATGGATATCAGAACAATCGGGCGTACTTTTCAAGAAGATGATAACTCTTGGGAATAACGTATATTCCATACCCATCTGGATACTCAAATTGGATACATTTTATCCGATATGATCCATTCAAACCCCTTTGCCCGCGGGTTTCATTTGCTGGTAATCCCTGCTTTTTCAGGATGTTACGACAAGATAACCTGAGGTGGCATATCTTTTGCCTTTTAAATGACAAATTTCTAAAAAGGAGGCAAGAAGATGAAAAAACTATTGATCACCGCAACCGTTGCATTGTTGGTCTGCGCCGTCGCGTATCCGGCTCTGGCCCGAGGGCCTGCCATGGGACAGGGAAACAACCCCGCCTACGGAGGACCTTATACAAACTATGCGCCCCAGCCGAATCTGACGGATGAACAGCGGACCCAATTGGACCAACTTCACAAGAAATTCTATGATGAAACGGTCCAGATCAGGAATGAACTAGGCTCAAAATCGCTGGAGCTGAATAACCTGCTCCGCAGCTCGAATCCGGATGCCACAAAAGTCAAAGCCCTGCAAAAAGAGATCAGCGATTTAAGGGCAAAGCTGGATGAAAAACGGGTGGATTTCGATCTCGAGGCGCGCAAAATCGTCCCGGAAGGTTATGATTTCGGTATGGGATACGGCAGGGGGCATGCCCATGTCATGCCGGGCATGGGTTCCCATCCCGGCTACCACCGCTGGTAAACCTTATTAATGTTGACTATTTGCCTTGGTCTGTCCTTACGTCCATGGGAAAGGGGCGAAGGCCTCTTTCCCGGCCGTCAATTAGCCCGCAACCCGAATACATTTATTTGAGGAGTAAAGAAAAATGAATCCATTTCATCATATCCAATCAGGAATGGCAGATACGAGTCTATGGATGCTTTTGGCGATAGGAGTCGGAATCATTCTTCTCATCTTTATTTTAATCATGATTATCAGAAGACACGACATTCGTTCAAACGGGTTGACACCGATTGAAAACAAGTCTCTTTCCGGCGAACAAAAGGAGGTCCTGGCCATGCTGCGTCAGCAAGGTGGCTCCATGCTTCAGACCGATATCGCCGATAACATCGGGAGTGATCACGGTTATATGGTCAATATCCTCCTGGACCTGGAAAGAAGCGGAAAAATCATCAGAGACTGGAATTCGGAAAAAGGAGCATTCCTGGTCTCCGCTTTGGGTTAGTAATCCTGGAATTTGGGTTGCTCAAAGCTGAAAACCTATCCATCGCAATTTTCAAAAGAAAATGTTTTATGGTTTCGTAAAAAGTCGCCCCGGCCGGGGTCCGGAGCCGATATAATTATCTGAAAAGACTGGATTCCGGCCTTCGCCGGAATGACAAAAATGCGTATTTTCGGACTTTTTGGGAATTTGTCAATTTTGACAATCTCGTAAAAAGTCGTCACCCCTGCGAAAACCGGGGTCCAGAGTCCCTGTAACTATCTGAAAAGACTGGATTCCGGCCTTCACCGGAATGACAAAAATAAGTGTTTTTCGACTTTTTACGAGGCCATCAATTTTAGAGAAAGAATAAACCTATGACAGACAAGAAAAAAATTTTTAACTGGAGAGGCTGGGTAACTTTCGTAGTCATTATTTCGTTTATTATTGATACGATCTCGGGGATTATACTCTATTTCGCGCCCCATGGAAGGATCGCCAACTGGACCATATGGACCATATGGGGTCTGGATAAAGACCAATGGGCGGCCATACATACCATATTCGGTTATGTTCTTCTCATCATCGTCGGTATTCACCTCTACTTTAACTGGAGGATCTTCATACACTTCCTTTGGAGTAAAATCCAAAAGGCCATTCATCTCAGGTGGGAAATAATCACGGCTATCTTGTTAAATCTTTTTATCTTCGCGGCCACAATATGGGAGATTCCACCCTTCAGTACCACGATGAACCTCGGTGACCGTCTTAAAGGAAGCTGGGAAGAAGAGGTAACAGCACCCGCACCTGTTTCCCAGGCACAGGACCTGACCATTCAGGAGCTGGCGTCAACCATACAGGTCCCGGTGGAACAAATCCTCAGTTCATTAAGGTCCAGGGGGATTGAGATACAGGATGTTCGGAAGACATTGGGGGAAATCGCGAAAGAACATGATACCTCTCCCGAAAAACTATATGATATGATGAAACAGGAGGGAGTGAGTCCCAATGTTCCTCAGGATATCGAAAGATCCGGATCCGGCATGGGGAGAAAAACCATTGAAAAGATCAGCTCTGAAAAAGGCATACCCCTAGACGAGGCACTCGATAGATTAAGACAGAACGGGATCGATGCCAAGGCATCGGATATGCTAAAGGATATCAGTGTCAAATACGGAATATCGTCAAATGATATTTACAACCGTATCGAAAGTGGAAACTAACAGGGATTATCAAAAAAGAAAGCGGGAAGGTTCCCCGAAAAAAATTTTAGAAAAAGGTTGGAAAAAGGAATGTATCCAAAGATCCTGATTGTGGATGACGACGCCTCCCATCTATTGGCGATAAAAATGATCCTGAATACGCATCATTTTCGAGCCGATTGCTGTACATCGGCCGAAGATGCCCTTGATAGGCTGCGACGTGAAACTTTTGACATCCTGATCACCGACCTTCATATGCACGAAATGGATGGCCTTGCCCTCATTACGGCGGCAAGACAGATTCGACCTAAAATCTCAACCATCCTGATGACGGGCCTCGTAACCCCGGAACTCGAAATGACAGCAAAACAAAAGGGGGTGGACGGATTTTTTTCGAAACCGTTGGATTGGGATAAACTCATCGGGTTTTTAAACACTCTTGAAAAGAAGAGAAACGATGAGGCGGTCAGAGAGCATAACAGGTCCGTAACGGATGAAAGCAATCCAAAGGCTGCTGGAGCCAAACTAGAAAGAGTTCCACATATTGCCTTGCTTGCATCAGAAAATGAGATCGGCCATGTTCCCAAAGGGGAGAATAAAATGGGTAATACTAAAAAAAAATTTATATGGGCTGCAATAATACCGGTCTTCATTTTAGCGGGCGTGCTACTGTACATCACAACTTTTACCACGACCAAAGAGCCTGTTTTGACCGAAACCCAAATTTGGGAGAGGAACAACACCGAAGCATCGACAGAGAGTATTATTGAGGGAGAGACATCATCCAATGCGGAGAGTGTTGTACCGCGCCAAAATGAAATGGGAAGATCATATACGCCTCCATCTGAAAATCAGTGGCAAAATAACGAACAAAGGTTTATGAGAGGGCAAGGAAGAGGCAATTCATTATCCCGTCAAGAAGATAATACTCAGGATCAAAGGGCAGGGGGCAGAGGTAGAGGTCAAGGTCAAGGACAGGGAAGAGGAAGAGGGAGAGGTTATGACGGCCTATCCCAAAATAGAAACAATGATTCATTCCGATATCAGGATGAAGGGGTTAGAACACCTGAATAAAAATATCATCACGGTCTTGATTCAATCATCAATCGACCTTTGATTTTTAGGGCAACGGGATTTCAATATCCTTGAAAACGGTGAAGAGATGGGTATAATGCGATTTTTACGATCCTTTTTCAGGGGTTTACATGAAGAAGCCTGACATCAAGATACCAAAACGAACATTTATAGAGCACCTCCAGGATAGCTTCCGGCCCGAAAAGTTGCCCACGGACGATCGGGGCAGGATGCGTATGGTGCTGGATAATCTTATCTTCCATATCCATCCCCCGAAGATCCCTGAACGCACCTTAAGATGGACCTATACCTGGGGTCTGGGCGGCATTTCCGCCGTATTATTCGGTGTTCTTGTGGTTACAGGCCTCCTGCTGGAAATGAACTACACGCCCAGCCCTCCTCAAGCCTATCTGGATGTGATCGACCTGCGTACAGACATCTGGTTCGGCGACCTCATCCGCAATCTTCACCACTGGTCCGGTAACTTTATGGTCGTCGTTGTCACGTTGCACCTGTTAAGGGTTTTTTTTACCGGTTCATATCGCCCGCCCCGGCAATTTAACTGGATCATCGGGATGGCCATGCTGCTTCTGGTCCTGGCCGCCAACTTTACAGGCTACCTGCTCCCGTGGGACCAATTGGCCTTTTGGGCGATCACAGTGGGCACCAGCCTGATCAGTTATATCCCTGTTGCAGGACCTTTTATCAGCCGGATGTTACTTGGAGGTCCGGAGGTAGGCTCCCAGACGTTATTGTCTTTTTATTCCATGCATATCAGTTTTATCCCCATAGCCCTCGTGATGCTGATGTCTTTCCACTCCTGGAAGATCCGCAAAGACGGCGGCGGGCTGAGTATTCCCAAAGGCCTGGAAGAGGGCGAGATGACAGAGGTTAAAAAGGTGACCACGATCCCCCACCTGGTACGCAGGGAGCTGGTATGCACCGTGACCGTACTCGCGATCCTGTTTGTCTGGTCCGCTCTGGTATCGGCACCGTTGGAGGGGATTGCAAATCCCGACGTCAGCCCGAATCCGGCAAAGGCCCCATGGTATTTTATGGGGCTGCAGGAGTTGCTTCTTCATTTTCATCCCCTCATCGGTGCCATCATTATCCCGGGGATTGCACTGGTTGCACTACTCCTGCTCCCCTTTTATGATTCTGACGACCAAAGCACCGGAATATACTTTCGTTCAAGGAAGGGGCGCTATATGACGATCATGGCGGTGGTATGGGCCGTCGTTCTGGTCCCGCTCTGGATCATCCTGGATGAGTTCGTATTTTTCTGGACGGAATGGCTGCCCGGCTGGTCGCCCCTGATCTCCAACGGGCTGATTCCTCTCGGGATCGTATTGCTGGCGCTTTTTATATTGGACAGGGTCAGCAAGCATTGGCTTGATAGCAATTATGAAGAACGCATTTTGACGCTTTTCTCTTTTCTTTTTGTTTCACTGGTTATCCTAACGATAATTGGGATCTTTTTCCGTGGACCGGGCATGAACCTCTATTGGCCTTGGAATATGCCATCTGCCCATCCGGTTTGAATGAAATGATTTATAAAATACATGAGAATGAAAAACATGGTTGAAGAAACCTATCAGGACGAAAACATATCGGATGACGGTGATAAAAAAGTCACCCGGCGCAATTTCCTCGGCATGATATGGATCGGCCTCGGCGGGATAGCGGCCCTGGAATTAGGCGGGATGGTCCTGGCCTATATGAAACCCCGGCTGGCCGAAGGTGATTTCGGGAGTATTCTCACCGTCGGTCCCATAGACGATTTTCCGCCGGGCTCCGTGACACCCGTGACGAACGGAAAATTCTATCTCTCAAGGCTGAAAGACGGTGGCTTTCTTGCCATTTACCAGAAATGCACCCATCTGGGCTGCAGCGTTCCCTTTGTACAGACGGAAGGGAAATTCATCTGTCCCTGTCACAACTCACAGTTTGATGACACCGGTGAGTTGCTGAATCCACCGGCCCCGAGACCTTTGGATCTGTTTCCGGTCCTGATCGAAGACGGCATCGTAAAGGTTGATACGGGGAAGATAATCTCCAGGAACCATTTTGATCCTTCCCAGGTTGTGTACGCATGAAAGAAGAAAACATCATAAAACCCAATAATAAAGAGGTCGTGATCGGCACCATCGCCGCCGTTTTCATTGCGCTGGGTTTGTTGTTGTATGCCCTTTATGAGCCACAGCGGATAGACAATGCGCAAAAAGAGCAGTTGTCCATGGATCTGCGGGATGCCATGGTGACATTTGCAAAGAACTGCACACTTTGTCACGGTATGGCGGGCGAAGGTATCGGATCCAACCCGCCCCTGAACACCCCGGCCCTGAGGGAAAGCGATTCCTCTGCCCTGACCAAGACGATCTCCCGAGGGCTGTTTAAAACCGCTATGCCCGCATGGAGCAAAGAGGACGGCGGTCCGTTAAGCGATTACCAGATCGGGCAACTGGTGAGACTTATCCGGTTTGGCGACTGGCAGGAAACCAAACAAGTAGTTGCGGAACTTGGCCTGACACCCCTTACCCCCTTTGCCGCCGTAGTGGATCCAAAGATTATCGAAGAATTGAAGAGGCTGGAAGGCGGGGATGTACTTGCGAAGGGAGTGACACTGTTTGCGGAGAAATGCGTGGCCTGTCATGGCGCCGACGGTCTCGGCACCGCCCTTGCCCCGGCCTTGAATGATCCAAAGGTACGGGAAAAGCCCGTTGATGACATTAAGCGAACGTTACTTCTAGGAAAACCCGGAACCCTCATGGCCGGATGGGAGAACATCCTTTCATCCGAGCAGTCCGATGCCCTCATCCGTTTGATCAAGGAGTGGGATCGCGTCCCCGCTGGAAGCATTCCCATTCCACAGAGCCCGATTGTCGTCACCAAAGAATTGTTAGCAAAAGGTGAAAAGCTATATGCCGCGAATTGCTCACAATGCCATGGTCCCGACGGTCAGGGGAGGGGAAGAAGAATACCTTCTCTGAATGTGAAGGGATTTCTGACCAAGACCAATGATGCCGCGCTCGAACAGATCATTACCCTCGGTGTACCGGAGACACCCATGCCTGCCTGGGGCGACCGTATGACAAAGGAGGAGATACAGTCGATCGTTGGGTTTATCCGATCATGGGAACCCACGGCACCCGAGATGGCCGAGCCTGTTCGCGGTGGACCCCGCGGTCGCGGTGGACCCCCATAGTCAAGGGCCGACCCTCTGGAAAATGATGAATTTTTCAGCAGATATGGGTGTGGTTTGTACGAAATGGCAAGAATATAGCCAATGTTGCCATTAAACCGACATAGTCACCCTCGTCAAGAGACAGGTGACGAGATCCCATGACCTGCGCAATAGGGACATCTTCTCCTTTTCGCTTTTTCCAAACCATAAAATGGTAGGTCGAATATGAAAATGGCCATTGCCGCGACAGGACCAAATCTTAACGCAAACATAGAAAACAGGCTCGGTCTCGCACAATACCTGATTATTGTGGATACGGATACAGGCGAATACGACCCTTTAAAGATACCGGTTAAGCCCGGGGACCCGGGCGCTGGAATCAATATCATTCTGCTGGCCTTGGAAAAAGATGCCAAGGTCATTGTTGCGGGTTATATGTCACCGCAGATCAGTCATACGCTCTCCAAAGAAGGGATCACGTTTATCCCCTATAAGGAATGCCCCATCAACGTGTTTCTGGATGCTTATCATCGGGGTGAAATCAACAGGCTGAAACAGAGTGGTACATCTTCAAACATCAAGGAGAAAAAACCCTCTTTTCCCTTTATGATGATCAAGCAGACCGGTTCTCAATTTTTCAACATCATGCCCATTCTCTTGGGTGTGGTACTTCTCATCGGTCTTGCACGTACATTGGTTAAGGATGAAATGATATTGAACATCTTTCAAGGGAAGCCCCTGTTTGATACCATTTTTGGGGCCTTTGCCGGTAGTATCTTTACGGGAAACCCTATAAATAGCTATGTCATCGGCGATGCATTATTGAACATGGGTGTCACCCCCTTTGCCGTAACCGCCTTACTCTTAACATGGGTGACCGTGGGGCTTGTGCAACTGCCAGCGGAAATAGCAGCCCTTGGCCGATCTTTTGGATTGGCCAGAATAGTGGTCACATTCGTTGTGTCTATTTTCATGGCCCTTATCACGGGCAGCATTATGGGGATGATACGATGAATATACCCATGCGTGATAACGGGTCTGGACGGAAGAAACCAGGCAGAATTAAAGGCTCTTGGCTTTTTTTGGGTATTATGCTGGCGCTTTACACGATTGTCTTTTTCTTTTCAAGGCAAAAGTTCTTGGAAGCCATGAGCATAGATTGCAAGATCATCCTCCAGATGGTCATACCGCTTTTTATTGCCTTTTTGATCATGCTGATCATTAATCTTTACGTGGGCCCCAAAAAAATTATTTCATTAATGGGTGAAAAAATCGGAATAAGGGGGGTCCTTTTATCATCCCTCGCGGGCATCATCTCAATGGGCCCGATTTATGCCTGGTATCCCATGCTGAAAGGCCTCAGGGAAAAAGGGGTTCATTTTTTTTACTTGAGTAATTTTCTAGGAAACCGGGCCATAAAGCCGTTTTTGTTGCCGGTAATGATCTCCTTTTTCGGGTGGACCTATACGATCATCTTCAATGGTTTGGTGTGGATTTCTTCCATCATCGTTTCCTTGATTCTTTCAAGGTTTTGCCGATAGCGGCATAGGCCTTAATCTCATCGGGGGCACATTGCATGTTAAGCGCTTCCATGGTGACCGCAGCTTCTGAGTGATCCACCAGAACTGAAAATTGGAGGACTCAAGATTCAAATGATCCGATTTTTAGAGACGAGGATCGATATGATCCGGTCCTCCGCACTCCGGTGTGTAGCAAGTAATGTTGATAAAAGCGCACTTTTCACCACATTCAGGGCAGACATCCGGCGGTTTGGGAGCGGTCAAGGTGAAACCGCAGTGAGAACATTTCCAATAGGTCAGCCCGCATTGCGGGCATATATCACCTTCAAACCTTCCGTCGGATGTATACCCGCAATGGGCACATGTCCATTTCTCTTTTTCCATTTTATTTTTTCGTTTCTCTTTTTTTTTCAATCAAACATGACAAGGCATCTTCAAGGGTCTTGACTGTGAACGGTTTATTGATGAAAGCGCGGACTCCCAGGTTTGACGCCTTTGTATATACCTCCCTGCTTCCATAGGCCGTGATGAGAAGTGTCAATGCATCCGGATGAGAGTCCCTGAGCCTGCCCAGAAATTCGAGTCCATCCATGCCCGGCAAGCGATAATCGACGATAACGACATCATATTCTTGCCTCTTAAGTTTATCCATGCCTTCCTCGGCCGTCTCTACGGCTAAAAGCTCACATTTTTCTCCTTCAAAAAGGAGGCTCATGGAATCCCTTATCCACTCGTCATCATCAACGAGCAGGATTCTCATTTCTCTTAATTTGTTAAATAAAGACACCACCTTTATTTGGTTTTCCTCTCCAATTAATCTTCTCTGCCATTCGATCAGCATGGAGCGTGCCAAAACAACCTCAACTCAATAAATACATTAAATGCAAATACTTAGCTCCAGCCATTTTATAAATGAAGTTTTGCCATCATCTCTTTTTAGAAAAATTTCGAAATTTTATTTCGTAAAAATTCAAAAAAAGGCCATCTCACAGAAAGCCTTGCTATAACGGGCGATGTGGCCAAGGAAATGTCCGCATCTTTTATGAAAAGTTTTGACTTTTGATTTTTTTGGAATAATAGTGAGATAAAAGGCCGATTTACCTGGTATTTCTTTTTATCCCCGGGGATGGCCAGGATATGGTCTGGTGGCTACGATGCATGATATTTGCCTTTTTAGAGACTTGGAGGAAAATCCGATGGATAAAAAGCCCACTTACAAGCAATTGACGGATAGGGTTAATGAATACGAAAATATCATCGGTGATCTGAAAAGTTCCGGAAAGACGATCAACCGCCTTAACCTTGTCCTGAGAACCATTCGCAATATTAACCAGTTGCTGGTCAAGGAAAAAGACCGCACTCGATTACTCCAGGGCATCTGTGACAATCTTGTTGAGAATCGAGGATATTATAATGTCTGGGTGGCCACATTGGATGAATCCGGAAAATTGTTGACAAGCGCTGAATCCGGGCTGGGAAAGGAATTTTTCACCCTGGTCGAACGCCTCAAACGCGGGGAGATGACCCAATGCGGCCGGACGGCATTAGGGCAATCGACGGTCGTTTTGACTCGGGATCCGCTTACCGAATGCCGAGACTGTCCATTATCAAAAAAATATGCAGGCAGAAGCGCGATTACAGTCCGGATGGAACATGATGGAAAAATTTGTGGAATTCTGTCCGTCTCAATTCCAATAGAGGTTGCGGCCGATCAGGATGAATATGACCTGCTCAAAGAGGTATCCAAAGATATTGCCTTTGGTCTGCATACTATTGAAATGGAAGAAGAACACTATAAGGCGGATGAAGTTCTTCGCGAAAGCGAGAAACGCTTTCGTGGTTTCATTGAAAATTCCCTAGTTGGAATTTGTATCGTGAAAGATAATCAAATCATTTACCAAAACCCGGAGCAGCAGAAGCTACTCGGGTCATCGACCAAGAAGCCTAAATTACTGGACATTGAAAATATCTATCCGGATGATGTTGAAAAAGTAAAGGAATTTTACGGAGATATCAGTTCCGGAAAAGTTTATAACAGGGAAATGGAATTCAGGTTTTATCCCGTGGATCGAGCTGGCAATAGACTTAATATGAAATGGGTCCATTGCCGGGCGAATACTTTTGATTATTGGGGTAATGAAGCCATATTGATCAACATGTTGGACATGACCCAAACCAAAGAACTGGAGAACATTTTGAGGGTCCAGGATAAGATGTCCTCGCTCGGCCGTGTGTCCGCCGGAATCGCCCACGAAATAAGAAATCCTCTTTCAGGTATCAACATATATTTGGATACTCTCGAGAAATTGTACAACAGGGAAGATAGCCGGGAAAAAATGTCAAAAATTATCAAGCAACTCCAGTTGGCCTCAAATAAGATTGAGTCCGTAATCCGAAGAGTTATGGATTTTTCCAAACCTGGAGAACCTACTTTTATTTCGATAAACGCGATTAAACCCATTGAAGAAGCCATTGACCTGTCGGCGGTGACTTTGCGTAAAAGAGGCATTAAGCTTGACAAAGTCTTGACCGATATTCCACCGATTAAGGCAGACCCGAGCCTCCTTGAACAGGTCATGCTGAATTTGATTACGAACGCGGCTGAAGCCATGAAAAATTTGGAAGGAGAAAAGAAAATAGAGATCAGCGCCGTTGTAGAAGGAGATCGCATCCTGGTCAAAATTTCAGATTCCGGACCTGGTGTTCCTCTGCATCTTAAAGATAAAATTTTTGATCCTTTCTATACGACCAAGAAAGGCAGTACGGGGATTGGACTCAGTCTCAGCCGCAGGATCATCATGGACCACCAAGGCTCCTTAGAGGTATCCTCAAGCAAGTGGGGCGGGGCCGAATTCAGGATCGAAATCCCCATTGAAAACTCATGAGCACAAAGATGATCCGGTATTCCATCTATATTGTCGATGATGAGGAGAGTATAAGAGACGGTGTTGCCATGGTCTTGGAGGGTAACTACCAGGTGGCGGCCTTTGTTGAAGGGGAAGCCGCAATCCGGGCCATGGGAAACCATCCTCCGGACCTCGTACTGCTTGATATTGGATTGCCTGGCATGGACGGGATTGAAGTTCTTCGTAAAATAAGGGATATCCATCCAAAGGTACTTGTCATTATGATAACGGCCTATGAAGATGTGGATACGGTTGTTACCGCGATGAAACTCGGGGCCTATGATTATGTTCTGAAGCCTCTGCACATGGACAGTCTGGAGGTGACCGTTCAGAATGCTCTTGAAACGATCAGATTGAGGAAAGAAGTTCAAGCCCTTCAGGAACGTTATCTCAAAGAGAATCTTCCGTGTATAATCGGAGAAAGCAGCGCCATCCGGGACGTGATGGATTTCATAAACTTGGTAGCCAAGAGCCCGGATACACCTGTGCTTATCATCGGAGAGACGGGTACGGGCAAGGAATTGATTGCCCAGGCAATCCATTATAGAAGCCCGAATTTCAAAGGCCCTTTTATGGCCGTAAATTGTGCGGCCATTCCCAAGGATCTCACGGAAAGTGAACTTTTCGGGTATGAAAAGGGGGCTTTCAGCGGAGCAGTAGACTCGGGCAAAAAGGGCCTGATAGAAGAAGCAGCCAATGGAACCCTATTCCTGGACGAGGTCGGTGACCTGAGCCTCGAAGCGCAGGCAAAGTTGCTCAGGTTTCTAGAATCGGGTGATTATTACCGTTTGGGGGGAACAAAGCTATTACATACTCAAACCAGGGTAGTCTCTGCTACGAACAAAGAACTGGATACCCTCATGGAAAAAAATCTGTTCAGAAAAGACCTTTATTTCCGGTTAAGCATTATCAAGGTCAATGTCCCCTCCTTAAACGAGCGGCGGGATGATATTATTCCTCTGTCCAAGCATTTTTTGATGACCTTCAGTAATAAATTCGGAAAATCATTTAAGGGCATTTCACAAGAGGCTGAAAACGCTTTGCTGTCTTATAACTTTACTGGCCATGTTCGCGAATTGAGAAACATTATTGAAAGAGCGGTCCTGATCGGCAAAGGGCGGGAGCTGACTGTCCGGGACTTTGGTATCGATAAACCTGAAAAGCAAAGCTTACCGAGGCAAGGCCAGGAACGGATTTTCCTGCCGCCCCTTACGGAAAAAGGCATAAATCTTGTCTCAATCGAAGAATCCCTTACAGGATACTATATCAAAGAGGCCCTGAGAATGGCGAAAGGCAATGAGAGCAAGGCCGCAAAGCTCCTGAACCTAAACCATCACACCTTCCGTTATCGCAAAAAAAAATTGAAAATAGGATAAGCTACCCAATCCATTAATAACAGCCCTTCCCCATGGCACTCACCACGTCTGCCTATATCCACTGGTATCTTTATGTAGCGTCTTGCCGGTTTCGAATTTTTGCGAAAAATCTTTTCGAAATTCTTCTATTTTTTTAACACTTTAGGGTAAGTAGGCCTTCACTGGAATCCTAACTATTCGGATATACGTCTATTCTTCGGGGCATGAGGTGATGGCACACTTGATGCTCTACAAAAAGAT
>JAFGGA010000117.1 GCA_016930835.1 Deltaproteobacteria bacterium | reverse complement strand
GGTTTGAAAAACGCCTAAATGGTTATCGTTTTTAAATTTTTTTCGGCTTTGTTATGTCGATATTGACATAATGTTTTAGGCCTTTTGATTATTTGAAAGGAGATTGCGACATGCAGATGATTTTACCCCGTTTTCATTATCATGCCCCAACCAGTCTCGATGAGGCATGTGAGATATTAGCGGAACTTAAAAAAGATGCCCGCCTGATGGCCGGTGGAACGGACATCATCGTTAATATGAAAAAGGGCCTGGTCTCACCGAAAAATCTGGTCTCTTTGAGCCGAATCAAATCACTAACCGATAGAATTCTGGATACGGCTTCCGGAAATACGAGGATCGGGGCTTGCGTCACAGCCATGGATCTGATTCGATTTACGCAGGGTGCCGGTCGGTATCATGCGCTCGCCTCAGGTGGTGCAGCGTGCTTGGGTACACCTCTTATCCGAAATACAGCGACCATCGGTGGTAATCTGGTCACGGCCAGACCGGCAGCTGATCTGCCGCCGTCATTAATGGCCTATGGCGCAAAGGTCGTTGTAAAGAATCGAGGAGGAGAGCGGGTAGTCGGGTTGGAAGATTTCATTAAAGGCCCCGGCCAAACCGTTATTCAATCCAATGAGATTCTTACGGAGATTGTCTTGGAGTCACAGCCGCGTTTTTCCGGTGGGGGCTATGAAAAACTGGGAGTGAGAAAGACCCTTGAAATCAGTCTCGTCAATGCGGCCGCTTTTTTGGCCCTTGAAAAACCCGACGGGCCTATTCTGAATGCTCGGATCGTTTTAGGGGCTGTTGCCGCAGTCCCCATGCGGGCAAGGGCCGCAGAAGAATGCCTCGTGGGTGAAAAACCAAACGAAAAGCTTTTTGAAAAAGCCGCTTTAGCGGCCGCGAAAGAGAGCAAACCCATTGATGATTTTAGGGGTTCTGCCGAATATCGCAAAGAGATGGTCAAGGTGCTTACTCGAAGGGCGCTTCGCACGGCCCTTCAGGAAGCCGTAAATCAGGAGCAAAGGAGAAAAGGATGAAGACATTAATTCGTATAACCGTTAACCACGAGGAAAGGGAACTGGCCATAGAACCCAATATGACCTTGGTGGATTTATTAAGAGACGAGCTCGGATTGACCGGCACAAAAAAAGGTTGTGGTCTCGGTGAATGCGGGGCCTGCACCGTGCTTTTGGACGGCAAGCCTGTTAATTCCTGCATTGTCCTCGCTATGGAGGCCCATGAGCGAGAAGTGGTGACCATTGAAGGGCTTGAGACCGACGAAGGGCTTCATCCCATTCAACGTGCATTTGTTGAGAAAGGGGCCATTCAATGCGGGTTCTGTTCTCCGGGCATGATCCTTTCCGCAAAAGGATTATTGGATCAGCATCCAAATCCCGACGAGCAGGATATCCGAAAGGCGATTTCCGGTAATCTGTGCCGATGCACAGGATATCAGAAGATCGTCGAGGCCATTCAATCGGTGGCGACCGGTACAAAATAATAGGAGGATCAAGATGACTGAATATCAGGTTATTCATTCAAGGGCATCCCGGATTGACGCGCCCGATAAGGCCACAGGGCGCGCCAAATTCGTGGATGATATCCGTTTACCCGGGATGTTATACGGGGCGCTCCTGCAAAGCCCCTTTGCCCATGCCAGGATTGTCAATATTGATACATCCAAGGCCAAAAGGCTCAAAGGCGTCAAGGCCGTGGTGACGGCCGAGGACGCGGGACAGGTTAAATATGGGGTGAGTCCCGCCCGATATGATGAAACCCTTTTTTGTTTTGAAAAGGCGCGCTATATGGGTGATGAGATCGCGGCCGTGGCGGCCGTTGACCTGGAGACCGCCCTGGAGGCCGTATCACTCATTGATGTGGAATACGAGGAGCTTCCCGCGGTGTTGACGATTCAAGCCGCAATGGCGGAAGGCGCGCCGGTGCTGCATGATGAATTTCCAAGAAACGTGGGCGCGGAGGTGCACCATGAGTTTGGTGACATACAGGCATCCTTGGCTGAGTGCGATCTGGTCCGGACCGATACATTTCAGAGCAAGAAACAGGACTCCGCCGCCATTGAACCGCATGGTTGTGTGGCGGATTATAATCTCCGGGGGTATCTCACGCTTCATACCGCAACCCAGGTACCCCACTATGTCCAAAGAACCATGGCCATGGTGCTGGGGTTGCCCGTCGGCAAAGTCCGTGTCTTAAAGCATTATGTGGGTGGTGGATTCGGCGGTAAGGCTTCGGCCAACCCCATGGAGATGAGTGCGTGCCTCTTATCCATGAAATCTGGAAGACCGGTAAAAATGAATTATACGCGCGAACAGGTTTTTCTGTTCGGTCGGGGCCGGCATCAATTCACGCACACCCTTACCACCGGCGTGAAAAAGGACGGGACTGTCATGGCACTGAAAAATGAGTGTTATCTGGATGGGGGGGCCTATTCAAGCTTCGGTATCGCCACGGTCTACTATGCCGGATCGCTTTTGGGTGGCCCTTATAAGATCCGCAGCATGCAATATGATGGTTACCGGGTCTATACCAATAAGCCTGCATGCGGGGCCCAGCGGGGGCATGGTGGTGTGATCGCCCGGGCCGCATGGGAGCAACAGTTGGACATGATCGCCGAAGAACTGGGTATGGACCCAGTTGATTTGAGATTGAAGAACATGATGAACAAGGGCGATATTTCATGTAATGACCTGTATATGAGCAGCCTGGGAATGCGGGAATGCATCGAGGCGGTTCGAGATCAAAGCGATTGGAAAAAGAAAAGGGGTCGCCTACCCAAGGGCAAAGGGATCGGTATGGCCTGTGGATTTTTCGTCTCCGGAGCCGGATACCCCATATATCGTTCGGAGACATTTCATTGCACGGCCATGGTGAAGCTCAGTGAAGATGGCGGAACGGCCCATTTATACACGGCCTCAGCCGAAATCGGCCAGGGATCGGATACGACATTCGGCATGATCGCGGCCGAGGCCCTTGGTGTTCCCTTGGATATGATCCGAGTATCATCGGGAGATACGGACTTCGGCGTAGACCTGGGGGCCTATTCCAGTCGACAGACCCTCATGACGGGGCACGCCGTCAAAGAGGCGGCGGAGGAAGCTAAGAGACAGGTCTTAGAGGTCCTTTCCGATGAACTTAAGATTCCTATAGACGTTATCGATATCCAGGATGGTTTTATCGTTTTTCGAAACGGCCTGGTGGACTTTCGTGACTTGCGGAGGCGGTACATGAAGGAACACCGCGGTTGGACCGATAATCCGACCGGGAAACACCTGACATTCAAAGAGGGGGCCCGCATCGCCTTCTTATCCAGGGGAACCATTATCGGGAGAGGAAAGTATAGGCCCCGTCCCCTGGGTGGCCAATACAAAGGGGCCGCGGTTGGGACATCTCCGGCCTATGGTTGTTCCGCCCAGGTGGTGGAGGTCACGGTGGATATGGAGACCGGGAAGATTACACTGGACCGTATGAATGACGCTCATGATTGCGGGGTTGCCATCAACAGGACCAGCGTGGAAGGGCAGATGCAGGGATCGTTATCCATGGGAGTGGGGGAGGCCCTTTTTGAGGAGGTCAAGTTCGATGAAAAAGGGAAATGCCTCAACCCGAATCTGGCCGAATACAAGATCCCGACGGCGCTGGATATGCCTTATATCAATCCCATCATTGTGGAAACCAATGAACCTTATGGACCTTACGGGGCCAAGGAAGTGGGTGAGGGGGCCATCATGCCCACCATCCCGGCAATCCTGAATGCTGTTCATGATGCCACCGGTATCCGTTTCCATGAACTACCTTTGACTCCGGAGCGGGTATTTATGGCTATCAAGGAAAAAGAGGCAAAAGAAACAGGGGGCGATGATCAAACTTAGGTTGAGGGATGAGGCGTGAATAAAAGCATCCGAATCATCGTGAACGGTTTGGAGGAAGAGGTTCCTGCCGGCTCAAACCTGGCTTTTCTCATCGAGTATTTTCAGGAAAAGGAGCCGGCTCTTATTGTGGAATATAACCATCATGTCGTTTTTCCACAGGATTACAAGACTATAAAGGTTAAAGAGAAAGACAGTGTGGAATTTATCCATCCCAATATCGGAGGATAAAATTGAACAAGTCATGAACGGGCATGTGGGTGGCTGCCTATACCGTAGATTCAATATCCTCCATTCGACCCTTGGCCTTGAAGGCGGAAATAGGCTCTCTTTTGATAATGGAATAGCGATACAGGTACACATCGTTTTTTGACTCACACCCTGATAACTGTAATTTGTCTCTTTCATCGTTATATACGATATCCAGTTTTTTGAGCCATTCTCGAATTTGTTCACTTGCTTGTGAAATTCGCTTGGTCAGAGAGGTCTTTTTGGGCAAGGTCACGGTAATGGTTTCCAAGCTTTATCTCCTTTTTTTCGTCAGAAAACGATGGGGTATTTCCCGGATGTTGGCGCCACCAGATATGGGTTCGATCCCCGCTTATGGTTAATTAACGGCGTCTTTTAATGCCTTTCCGGGTACGAATTTAGGTACGTTTTTGGCCTTGATGCTGATTTCCGCGCCCGTCTGCGGGTTCCTGGCTTTTCTTGCTTTCCGTTTGTTCACTTTGAACGTCCCAAAACCGACAAGTCCCACCGCGTCTTTCTTTTTTAAAGCCTTTGTAATGGTTGAAAAGATACAATCCACCGCTACCTGGGCTTCCTTTTTGGTACCCATCACCTTAGCCACTTCATTCACCAAATCGCCTTTATTCATAGCCCTTATTCCTCCTTTAAAAAATTGAAAAGCTGAGATGAGATAATCGAATATGGGGCTTATTGCAAGAAAAAAATATACCAAAACCGTATTTATTATTGTTTCCGATGATGACCGTTGAAACGCATCATCTTTGCTTAAGCAAAGGAATGTACCGGTCTTGATATAAAAGGCATCTCTTGGTCGCGTATGATTTACGGAGCAGGAGACATAAGGTATCGCTTTACAAAGCTCGTTTTAAATGGTATCCGCCTATTATCACAAGGGAATTAATATAGAATGGAGGAGTATACATGGTGGATTCTATCGTCTGTGAACGAATCTTAGATAATGTGGCACGGGTCATCGTGGGGAAGCGTGACGCCGTTGAACTCTTGTTGGTGGCCTTATTGGGAGAGGGTCATGTGTTACTGGAAGATGTGCCCGGGCTTGGAAAAACCTTGCTGGCCAAATCCCTTGCAAGGAGTATGGGCGGGACCTTTAAAAGGGTTCAATTCACCCCGGATCTATTACCCTCCGACATCACCGGTTTTAATGTTTATAACCAGCAGACCGCGACCTTTACGTATCAACCAGGCCCCGTAATCACCCACATCCTGTTAGCGGATGAGATCAATCGGACCATTCCCCGGACCCAGGCCAGTCTATTGGAGAGTATGGAAGAGTGTCAGGTGACAGTGGACGGACACACCCACATTCTACCCCAGCCCTTTTTTGTCATGGCCACCCAAAATCCCATTGAATTGGAAGGAACCTTTCCTTTACCCGAGGCACAATTGGATCGATTTCTGCTTAAAATTCGTCTGGGATATCCGGAAAAGGACGAGGAAGTGGTCATTCTGGAACGTTTCCAAGACGCCGATCCTTTGCCCGATCTGGCGCCTGTAACCAATCCGGAGGGGATTGTAGCACTTCAGCATGCAAGGAGAAAGATCCGCGTCTCCGCCCCGGTGAGGTCATATATTACGGATATCGTTAATGGAACCCGCGGGAATGCATCCATTCATTATGGGGCGAGCCCGCGTGGGTCTCTTGGCCTGATGCGGGCCGGGCAGGCCCTTGCACTTTTAAGAGGACGAGATTATGTATTGCCGGATGACATCAAGTATCTGGTAGGCCCTGTTCTTGCCCATCGTTTGATCCTTAAACAAGAAGATCGATTGCGGGGCAATCGGGGCGTGGATATATTAAAAGAGATAGTGGGACAATTGCCTGTTCCCGTGGCACAGGGATAATTCAATGCCCGCACAAGAAGATCGCGTATCATCTATTTTTATTATTCCCCTTTTACAATGTATTGTCGGCGCCTTTCTCGTCATTGCGCTCCTGAATCGAGAACGGGATCTCGCCATTGTGACGATTCTGATCTTGGTTATTATGATCGGCGCGAGATTATGGAGTCGCTGGAGTATTGTGGGCACGAATACATGGGCGCGTGTCGACAAATATAAGGCATTCCCGGATGAAAGGCTTCATGTGGATGTGCAGGCCGAAAACAGGAAATGGCTTCCGATCCAGCTTTATATAGAGATGCCTGTTACCGGGGCCCTGGAACCGATTAATCGGATCGGTCTAAACAATGAATGCCGTCTTTTGTGGTATCAAAAGGCCCATTTCCAATGGGATTTTTTATGTGTGCGGCGTGGTGTTTATCGTATCGGTCCACCTCGGATTGAAACCGGTGATCTTTTCGGGTTTTTTTCGAAGAGAAAGAGATATGAACGAGCGCCCAATCAAATTATTGTTTATCCTAGGCTTATTCCATTAAAATCCATTGCTTTCCCCAGAAGAGATTTTTTCGGCCAACCAGGAGCCAAGAGTCCGGTCCAAGATCCCATATATATTATGGGCACCCGAGACTACCAAAGCAGGCGTCCGGCCCGGTATATCCATTGGAAGGCCAGCGCTCGCCATAACAGACTTCAAGAGAAGGTCTTTGAACCTTCGGCCCAAGAAAATCTTTTTCTTGTGGTTGACGTCACCCCTTTTGAGGCAAATAATGCCCGTGATGAATTTGAACGAGCCCTTGAAGCCGTAGCTTCCCTGGCTGTCCAGTGTGATCAAAAAGGATTCGCATTGGGGCTTTTAACCAACGGTGTGGTTGAGGGGGCCCCCGCCTTCCTACCGGTCTCACGAAGCACCCAGCAACTGGCCAATATCTTAGAGACCCTGGCACGATTGGATATGAAAACGACGGGACCTTTATTGGATCTTTTACGCAATGGATGTTCATTTCATTGGGGGATAAGCAGTATCTGTTTTTCATGCGGGGTCGATGCATCATGGCCTGCCCTTGAACATTTTTTTGCATACCGGAAGATCCCCATGATGTTTATCGCATGCGGAAAGGGTGTCACGTCTGAACAGGAAATAGACGGAGTTCACTGTAGAGTCATGACGATTGAAGAGATTTGTATCCAGAGAGGTGATCCATGACCGGCAAAGAAAAAGGTTTATTATGGGTAGCCCACGGCGGCATGGAATTGAGTTGGCTTTATGCCTGGGCGAATTTTGCCCTAATCGCCATATGGGGTCGACCTTTCTCTTTGCCTGCGGCCATGGGTACCTTTTTATTGGCCGCTTTATTGACGGTGGTGGTGGAAGGACGGGGCTGGCGGATCATTGTTATTTTCGCAGCGCAACTCACTGGTTTTGTTATTGCGACATCCGGGATCGTATACACGTTTACGGAGCAAAACTACCCCTATTTTGGATTTGAATGGGTTACGATGTTTTTTACACAACCGCGAACTCCCATAGAGTGGATTATTTTAGGCATCATATTCTGCTTTGCCATCTTATTCTGGGTCAGCGGGATAACGCTGGTCAGACGCCCCGACACATATTTTAAAATTTGTAATCGGGCTGATCTGGGCATGGCCGCATTCCTGGGCCTATTTCTGCTGAAATTTCTATTACGATACAAAGGCGGCATCCATATCCGGGATCCCATCAGCGAGCTGTCGATATTTCCTTTTTTCATCTTCAGCCTGATGGCCATCAGCATTGCCAACAGCGGGAGCGGCGTGCAGAAAGATTTTCTTTCAGGTTTTCGGGGGATCGGGCTGAGCTTGACTTTTTCCGTTATCGTGCTGGGTTTCGGGGCAGCCCTGGTATTTCTCTTTCTTCCATACCTGACCATGGCGGCTGAAGTGGGGTACGGTGTATTGAAGATAACATTGAGTCCGCTGGGTCCCATTATGATATCCATCCTTCGATTTATGTTCAGCCCTCGTCGTTCGATAACGGATACACGATCTCAATCCTCAGGAGGAGATGAACTCAATTTTGGTCATCTTCCCGAAGAAAGTTGGTGGACTGTTTTGATTGGAAAGATATTCAGTTGGTCCCTTATCGGCATGGTGATGTTGGTTGCGCTTATCGTATGCCTAATAGGTTTGTGGTATCTTTTGCGATGGCTTCTCTCTAAATCCGCCATAAGTCGTAATAAACAGAAGAATCCTTTTCCGTGGCTTGCCTTATTCAAGCGATTTCGGGACACCTTGCGACTTCTTCGCCAATGGTTTGCCGGGAAGATAAAAGGATATGAAAATGGAGCCCAACTTTTCGGCGCCGTGATGCGGTGGGGGCGCCGGAGCGGGCTGCCCCGTTTCGACAGTGAAACACCTTTGGAATACGCTTTCCGATTGAAGAATAACTTCCCATTCCTGAAAAAAGAAATCCAGACTATCGTGGCGGCCTTGAATCAGGAACTGTATGCGGAAAAGGCTCTTAAGATGGAGGAATTCAGGATTGCTCGGATGGCATGGCGAAAATTAAGCAGCCCTCGATATTGGCCTGTCCGCTTCAAGTCATGGTTTTTTTCTGATAGCAATCCTGATATATTTCCTGAATCTTGCATCAATTATCGTAGCGAGGTGCGGAAAGCCTGACTATAAAGCGAAGTTGGAGTGATTTTGACCCGCAGGCATATTACCGATATGGTGAGGATCAAAATCACGAAACAAGC
>JAFGGA010000116.1 GCA_016930835.1 Deltaproteobacteria bacterium | reverse complement strand
CGGGACGTGGCTCAGTCTGGTAGAGCACCGCGTTCGGGACGCGGGAGTCGCTGGTTCAAATCCAGTCGTCCCGACCAGTAAAATCAAATAGTTAGGCGTCTGAAGAGGACGCCTTTTTTGTTTATTTAAAGTTTTGTCTGACATTCGGGAAATCTTCTCATACCGGTATTGTAAGCCACTGTAATCATCGGTTTGAGATGCGGTCGAGAGTTATTCGGAATTATCAAATACTCCCCGGGACTCAGGAGCCGCTTTCTCGAATTACTTCCTTTTTTCAGTTTGGGTCTCACTCTTTTGAAGACTTTGAGCGCTTCACCGTTAATCTTATCATTATCAAATGCTTTCCTAATCATTGAGCCTACTCGCTGGATCTCCATATCAATTGTGGCCGGAGCAAAGCCATCTTTTTCTCTCTGCTCCTGGTAGGTCTCCATGTCCAGGGGTTTGAAATGATTAACAAGACAATCGGCATATTCTTTATTGAAATTTACCAGCATTCGGATAATTCTGTTATCACTGGCCAGGGCCTTGGTTAATAGGTTACACTCCGCAAGTCGGTCTTGATCCTCTTTCAATGCGGCCATGGCCAGAGAAACAATCTGGCCTATCTTCCGGGAAGACTTTTCTTTCACTATCCTGAGTCCGGGCCCTGTATCCTAAACGATTGCGCAAGTGGCCTCGTATCCCATCTCTTTACAAGCATACAGAACGATATCCCTGTAATCCACAAGGTCATAGATGTTCCACCCTGTTTGTTATTATTCTTTTTTCGCTGATTTTAGGCAAAATTACTCGGACGATATTACAGCGATCAGCGAGAAGATTTGAAAATCGGAAGCGAATCATAACCATGACGACCTTGAATGCGCTCGGTCGTGGAAGGGCTTTTTTATTTCCATCCATCAATCTTGACATACCCGTAAAAAGCCGTCACCACGGTCCCGTATCAAGTACGAGACAGACTGTGGCTGGGGTCTAGAGTCCATATAACTATTTGAAAAGACTGGATTCCGGCCTTCGCCGGAATGACAAAAATGCGAATTTTCCGACTTCTTAACAAGATCGTCAAATATTGGTTATTTTCTCTATTGGTTGGCGGAGGGACCAAATAAATGGCTGACAGCTGGCTGGAAAAGAAAAGCGCTTGCATCATCGAATCCTGGGCCACTTTCTTCGAACCGATTTGAAGTAAGCCTTTCAAATCACGGCTTTAATCTGACCTAAAAAGGATCATGGCCTCATCAACAAATAATCGTCTTCCAGAAGTCCGGTTGCTTTTTTGCGTTATTTTATTGCATTTTCTCAAATAAGGGATTATTCAGCAAATTATGGAAAAAAGAAGAGTTAAGGGAAAACGCAATTTGAATTTGTTATAACCATTTTTCGTTCGTTCGATCAAGGTTCATGTCTTCAATCAAAAAGGGGGATGAGAAATGCTGAAAAAAAATTATTCAAAATCAGGAAGCGTTTGCCGTGTAACCTTTGAACTTCCTCCTCAAACAAAGGCCAAAAATGTTGCTTTGTGCGGTGATTTCAACCAATGGAAACCCAATGCCAATCCCATGACCAAAAGGAAAGATGGGAGATGGAGCACAACCGTTTCTCTGGAGACCGGTAAGGATTATCGATTCAGATATCTGATCGATAATGACAGATGGGAAAATGATTGGGCACCGGATGGATATCTCCCGAACTCCTTCGGGTCGGATGATTCCCTGGTTAAGGTTTAAAAGAAATTCTTAAAATCCTATCCATCCATATTCACAGAATCGATTAATTCTTTGAGCCGTCCAAAGTCCGTTCGTTTAAAATCCACGATGAGACGGGGAAGATGACTGAGCTCGGGCTCATCGCTTTCCTGTTGAAGAGGACCCGATCGGTACATACTCCCGCCGGGCAGAAGAATATCTGAAAAGTCAGTTTTTAATCGCTCCACTTTTTGCTCATCCAATTCAGATATGAGTCGAATCACCAGTCGCTTTTCTACAAATCGAAGACTGTGATACCGGAAATAAAACCGATGTATCCGTTCAACCGCTTCATCCGGAGAATCAACCTGGCTGAATAGTTTCAGATCGGACGGGCTGATATAACCCGGAGCCAAGAGATTATCTTTAATATATTCAATCCACCGGGTCCAATACGTGCCGCCCGGCTCATCTATTAGAATAATGGGGACGGGATTCCGTTTCCCTGTTTGCACGAGGGTGCTTGTCTCCATGGCTTCATCCATGGTTCCGAATCCGCCCGGGAAGAGGGCGATGGCATCAGACTCCTTGAGAAAGGCCACTTTCCGGTTAAAGAAATATTTGTATGAGATATATTTGGAATTCCCTTGAAGGATAGGGTTAGGCTTTTGTTCAAAAGGGAGCCGAATATTCACCCCAAATGAATAATCCGGCCCGGCACCTTCAAGGGCGGCTTGCATGATACCGGGGCCACCGCCCGTGATAACCATATACCCTAATTCCCCCAATTTTTTTCCGAATTCATACGCCATTTGATAAATGGTTGAGTCTGGCTTTGTCCTGGCCGATCCAAAGACCGTCACCTTTCGAATGTGCTGATATGGTTGAAATGCCTTTGCCGTGAACCGCATTTCTTTTAATGATGTGTTCATGAGTTTCAGATCCACGTGTCCGTCATCCTCCTGTCCGGCCTTCAGGGATGCAAGGATCATCTCCCTGACGATCTCCGGGCGACGGATATCGCTAACCTGTTCGATCAATTTATCAATGCCCTCATCAACGGGCCCATTGTTCTCTTTAAAATGAATTTCCATAATGTTCCTCTTTTTAGGATGATGTGCTCAGCATATCGGATGTGAATGATTTGATTTTGGTGAGTAGTATTCGGGAAATATCTTTTCAGTGGTTGATTTTTAAAGATTTCTCCTTTTGGCCGTAATGACAAATCACATCAAATACCTATATAAGGCAGACTCCTATGGGTTGGGATAAACTCCGGGAGAGATCTTTACAACTTGTTATATTTTGACATACTCGTAAAAAGTCGTCATCCCGGTCCCGTATCAAGTACGGGATAGACTGTGGCCGCGGTCCAGAGTCCATGTAACTATTTGAAAAGACTGGATTCCGTGATCAAGTCATGGAATGACCAGCAGTGTTCATCCAGAAACTAACGTTTCGGGATTCAAGCGATCAGCCGTCAGCTTTCAGTGGGCAGCCAAAGCATTTTTAAAACAGGTAGTTAGCTGATGGATGAATGCTCCAGCCAGAAATTGCGTATTTCTAAATGGGCACCAGCCTAGTTTTTGGTTATGCGACTGTAAATGATCACCTTTGGTTTATGCACGGTCATTCCGCGACTTGATCGCGGAATCCAATCGTTTGGATTTAGAAAAACCTAAATTGTTACCAGATTTCTCGTTTTGCTCGAAATGACAATATTGCAATGCTGTCTATAAAAATTCTTTTGGGTCATTTATAGAACGAACGCTTTTGGTTTTAAGCTTTCAACCATCAGCTTTCAGCTATCAGCCTGAACCATTAAATAAGGTTTTATGACTGACCGCTGATCGCTGACCGCTGAAAACTCAAACTGGAAATGCCAAGTCTCCGGATTAAAATCCGTTAACTTCCGCTCGCGACCCATTTGATCAGGTCTTCTTTGACAAAACGCCATTTATTGAGAATGAGTTTGGCCGGGATTTTTTTCTTCTTTGCCAGCTTATAAACCGACCGTTTGCCTATCTTTAATAACTCCGCCGCTTCTTCAATCGTCAATATTTCTTTGTCCATGTGATCCCCTCCTTCTAATGATATTGGTTAGTATTTGCACACAGAAATCTTTCTGTTGTGTCCAAAAAATAATTGATAAATAAACACCCCCACGCAAGTACCAATGGTATTTAGCGTAAGATCGACAATTTGTGAACTCCGAGACGGCATCCAGGCTTGGGTGATTTCAATACCCATGCTGACCATAAACCCTATCCCGACCACGAGCAATGCCGGGTGATTTTTGAAACCCCCACCCAATTGTCCGATCCAGGCGAAAAGGAAAAACCCGAAAGGTATAAACCCGATTAGATTGATGACCATATCCTTGATAAGGATTTTATTAAAACTCAGGCTACTCCATTTCCAGGAAAGAATGTCCTTCTTTAATATCTGCATCCTCATAGGCACTTCGAGGGGAAAGTTTCCGCTTGCCCGATCAAACACCATTGTGGCATTTTTTCCGTTGAAAATATATAGAGCCATGGGTTCACTTTCTTCCGCAAAAACAAAATCTCGATTTTTCGACCAGGCGCTGAAATGCCTTAAGACATCTTCGTCTTTAAGAGCGCTACGATAAAAAGCCAAACCGTATACATCGCCTTTCCAAGAATGTTTGCCGGAGACCGAATTGCCCAAAATCAGTCGAGTATCGTCCCCCCGGGGTATTCGTAAAAATAGATCTTTTTCCCCGCGGATCAAGTGGCCGTTCATATAGGCCCTTGAGCCTGCCTGCCCAGTGGTTATGCTGATAAATCTAGGGATAGGCGTTGGAGATGCAATATTGATAGCGATTCTTTTTGTACCCCTCTTATGGGCATAGTCATCTCCATTCATGATGATGATCCATGAAAGCCATTGCCCGATAATCAATTGATCGGAGTCTTTTCCATTGTGAAGTGTGAATATGTGATTAAAACCATCATCAGCATTACCCAACGGCTTCAATGCTATTTCAATGGAAAACCCATCCATTGAAGATCCGATAAAGGATCTTGTAAAGGCGATACCGTATTTGTCAAATCGAATGCCAGGTTGATCTGTAAGACGGATAACATTATTCGAAAACCTAAAATCCTTGGGATTTAATCCGAAGACCAGGATGACCAATAGGGTAGCGACGAAGAGGGCGGCTATGTACTTTATGTAAATAGGTTTTGGGTTTTCTGAGAAGCTCAATACCTTGATCAACTTGTAAAATGGAAAATCATCCCGTAAAAGGTCAATGGATCGGATGATAACATTTCCTGTGGCAAAACCTGCCCCTTAGGACCGAACAATGAAACCTTTACCCCAGAATCATTACAGATAAGAATGGAAAAAGCAAATCATTATTTTAAAAATAACAATTCACTTTCAATTTTTTGATTCTTTCTTTCGCAATATAATGCGAGCATCTGCAACAATACAGTTATCTGATGAGCACATGACGGGGTTTAAATCAATGGATTCGATATTATCCGAAATCTCCATGACCAGGCCGGAAAAATCCAGAAGAAGCCGGGTCAGGGCTTTTATATCAACGGGAGGATGGCCGCGATATCCCTCTATAAGCTGATGGGCCTTCAGCCCTCGGATCATGCTTACAACATCCTTCTCCATTAAAGGTGCCATTCGTAGAACGGTGTCCTGATAGATTTCAACCCCTGTGCCGCCGATACCCAAGAGGATCACAGGCCCGAACTGATAATCGGTTTTAGCTCCGATGATCATCTCCAGACCCGAAACGATCTCTTCTATTAATATACCTGAAAATTCCTCAAGGTTTTGAAACCGTTTATGGGTTTCTTTCAGTGATGCATAGTCCTTTGTACCCACCACAACACCGTTTATGTCAGATTTATGGATGGCCTTGGGAGAAACGATCTTGGCCGTCACCGGATATCCGATCCGTTCAGCAAATGCCGATGCTTGTTCCAAGGTTTTTGCCCAAAGAAAGTTCGGGACCGGCAGTCCGGCAATTTTCAGGAGCCTTTTGGCTTCGGGCTCCAACACCCAACCTGTTTTCTCAGCGGACGAGAGGATGCGGGTAATCTCCTGGTTCATCATGGTTGATACCTCCTCAATGCCTCCGCCATCAATATGGCGCCTTCAATGGAGGGCGCGGCGGGGATCCGGTTGAGTTCAAAGCCTTCAATGAGCATCCGGTATTTTTCAATATGAGGGATATATGCGATCATAGGTTTTCCTTCATTTTGCCGAATCTGGCTGAGACGCGCACTCAGATCCAATGTGATTCCCGGAGAGTACGGTAAAAGCAGCACGACGATGCAATCAATCTCGGTGGAGCGGCTGAGAATCTCCGCACTGTTCATAAAATCATCATCAATCACGCTGCCGGTCAAGTCTATGGGATTGGCTACCGAGGCGATTCCCTGGATACTTGGTGATAGGTTTTTCCGTATTTCTTCCTGAAGCCTGGAGGAAAATCGGGGCGTGGCCAGACCTTGCATGGAGCAGATATCCACGGCCAAGGCACCATGACCACCACTACCTGTTATGATACCGATATTTTTACCGATGGACTGACTGTAGCAACAAAGGGATTCACTGAAGGAAAGCAGTTCCAGTTCATTTTTCGCCTCGATGATGCCGTATTGACGTAAGACTTCGCTAAAGACCTTATAATCACCCCCTAGAGAGGCCGTATGACTAGAGACGGCCCGCCTGCCGGAATCACTTTTCCCGGACTTTAATACAATGACGGGTTTAGGGCTCTTGTGGGCGGCGATAACAAAATCCCTTCCTTCATTTTTCCCAAAACCCTCAATATAAAAAGCGATTACTTTTGTATCGGGATCATGAATCAGGTATTGGAGGATTTCCATCTCGTTGATAACGGCTTTGTTGCCGATGCTTAGGGCCAAGGAGAGGCCGACTCCCTCATTGGCGAATTTGACCATCTGGTCCACCAATACCCCGCCGCTCTGACTCACAATGGCCACCCCGCCGGAAGACGGATGAACCATGCGCTCCGAGGGGATGAAGAAGGTATCCATTAAACCGGGTGTGTAAATCCCCAGGCAATTGGGACCGATAAAGGGGAATGATGCCTCCCGCGCGATGGCGACCAGACGCTCTTGAAGATCCTTTCGTCCAGATTCGGCAAATCCGCCTGAGATGACCGCTCCCCCGCTCACCCCGGATCGAATGCAATCCAGGAGAACATCCGGGCAATAGTCGGCGCGGACGGCGATCACGGCCAGGTCCACTTTGTCGGGGATATCCGCGATTTTTTGGAAAAGGCGCTGCCCATGCAGGGAACCGCCCCGGGGATTGACCGGATAGACCGTGACAGGGAGCCGAAGGTTGTTTTTGGTATAGATAACATTGGCGGGATGTCGGTCGTTATTGATGGACACCCCTACGATGGCCATGGTCTTGGGTTGTAAAAGGGGCTGAAGATTCATGATCTCTTCCTTTGAAAATAGGATACCAGTATACACTTGACGTAGTGAAAGAGCAACCATCTGATTTTATGGATATCCTGTCGAACCCCTATATCCCCGCGCGTTGAAGTAGTATCAGGAAATGGAGACGGATAAGAGGCTTGGAATCTTGACATCATTCCTCAGTTCCTTTCCATCGGAAAATAGGCCGAAATAAGATAACGATAGAAAAAAAATTGTCGATTCAGCTCTTGTTTAATAATGGATTGATCGTTCCTATTCTCTTGAAACGGATTGACAAATCATATTATTATCCGGCTTGATTGGAGGCCAAAATAGATCTCCGTACCCCAAAATATCTTTTTTGGACAGGTGTGATCCATCTTATCAAATATAAGTATCTAATGAGGTACCTATGAAATTTTTCTGGCTTTGCTTTGTCCCGTTATTCGTAGCCGTCGATGCCATAGGGGTTCTGCCCATGTTTATGGGTTTCACGCAGGATATGGATTCAAGAAGAATCCGGGGGATTCTTTATCAGTCCGTGTTTACAGCCATTGCGGTCGCATTGATTTTTTTGGCGGGCGGAACGGCCTTGCTCAAGCTATTGGGTATCACGGTGTCTGATTTTATGATCGCGGGAGGGATTCTTTTGTTCGTGATCTCGATGAGTGATTTGCTGTCCACTGAAAAGAGGCAGCGCAAGATTGATCCGGATAACCTGGGTGCCGTACCATTGGGAGTGCCTTTGATCACGGGGCCGGCCGTATTGACCACATCAATTCTTTTGATGAATGAGTATGGTTTTGTTTTGACGGCTTTGGCGGTTGTTGTCAATATCCTAATCGCGGGTTTTATTTTTAGCCTTGCCGGCCCCATTAATCAGATTTTGGGTAGAGCCGGGGCCAAGACCCTATCCAAGATAGCCAGCCTCCTCCTTGCAGCCATTGCCGTGATGATCGTGCGGAAGGGGATTATGGCATTGATGGCTTAGAAAAACGGTGTGAGGTATATGGGTTAGGGGTGTAAAATTTACGGTTCACGATGCAAGGTACAAGGTTTAAGGGATAATAGGCACGGCCAAAGAGCATTTACCGCAAAACGTGCATTTTAAACCTGACACCTTCCACCTCCTTACTGTTTTCGGATCACCGGCCGAATGATCCATAACGAAGATTTGTTATGAATCATAGCCATTTCTTTTTCCTGAAATAGATCAACATCAGTACGCCTATTGCAATCATGATGATCCATACCACCGGATAACTCCAATGCCACTTAATCTCCGGCATGAACTCAAAATTCATGCCGTAGATGCCGGCGATGAATGTCAGGGGAATAAAGATCGTGGCAATGATGGTGAGGACCTTCATGACCTCATTCATACGGTTACTAACGGTGGTTAGATAGAGATCCAACATTCCCGAGACCATATCCCGAAATGTCTCGATGGTGTCGATCACTTGGATGGTGTGATCGTAGACATCCCGCAAAAAGACGGTTGTTTTCGCCTGAATCAGCCTCAATTCCTCCCGTTCCAAGATTCCGATGACTTCCCGCAATGGCCAAACAGATTTCCGGAGGAAAATCAATTCTCTTTTTAGGTGGTGAATCGTTTGCATGGTTTCGGAATTCGGGTTTTCAGTGAGTTGCTCTTCGAGCATTTCCATTTTTTCATCGATTTTTTCAAGAACGATAAAATAGTTATCCACGATGGCGTCAATAAGGGCATAGGCCAGATAATCCGCCCCTTCCTTTCGAATCCGCCCTTTTTGTTTTCGAAGTCTCTCACGAATAATATCAAATACATCTCCTGTGTTTTCCTGAAATGTCAGGACATAATTCGGCCCCAGGATCAAACTGAATTGCTCGGTATTGATGGTTTTCCGTTCATCATCATAAGAGAGCATTTTTGATATGATAAAGAGGTAATCATCAAAAACCTCCATTTTAGGGCGTTGTTCGGTGTGTAGGATGTCTTCCAGGACAAGGGGGTGAATGTTAAACTGATTTCCGAGCTTTTCAATGATCGAAACTTCATGAAGACCGTCTATATTGATCCATGTCACCGAAGACGCGTCTTTGCACTCACAACATTCTTCTATGACGGCCAATTCTCTTTCTTCGAAAAACGAATCATTATACTCAGTTATTCGAATTCGTATTTGATCGATCTTTTTTTCACCCACATGAATGAGCGTTCCCGGGGAAAGTCCGGCCTTTTTGGCCGGTTTTTTCATTAGACTTAACACGAATCGGCTCCTTATGATTGTTTATAGCAATTCAATTTTTTCAAAACCCAAACATTGGATTCCGCGGTCAAGCCGCGGGATGACAGGCAGAAAACAATAATGACAAGTTATTGTTCCGTAGTCGAGAACGATATTGGCCATTCCGCGGCTTGACCGCGGAATCCATGAATTTGAGCAAGGTTTTTCAAAAATCTAAAATCATGCGTTTTTTTTAGATATCTCGTCATGATTTTAGGCCGGACATCAGGTTTGAGAATCCAACATTTCTCTCACCACCCTGGCGATTTCAGTCTTATCAAAAGGTTTTAGTACATAGGCGTTGATTCCCGATTCTTTGGACTTTTGTTCATTGGTGGTTTCGCTGAAACCGGTACAAAGGATAATAGGGATGTGGGCGTGAAGCTTTCTGATCTCCTCGGCTAACTTATCACCCGTCATGTTGGGCATGGTCTGATCCGTAACCACCAGATCAAATGCGCCGGGTTCCCGGCGAAAAGCCTCCAATGCCTCCAGGCTGTTGGTTCGGGCTATTACGGTATAGCCCAACCGTTCCAACAAGGGCGGAATAGTGGCCACGATATCCTTTTCATCATCCACGAAAAGGATCCGCTCATTTCCCTTTGGAAGAAGTCTGGCGGTTTGGATCTCATCGGCGGCTATTTTTTCAACGCAGGGTAGAAAAATATGAAACGAGGTCCCTTTATTGATTTGGGTTTCCACCATAACCGCACCACCATGTTTATTCACGATGCCCTGCACCACGGCAAGCCCGATACCGGTCCCTTTGCCGATCTTTTTAGTGGTGAAATAGGGGTCAAAGATACGATTCATGATTTCAGGGGCGATACCGGGGCCTGTGTCGCTCACCATCAATTTCACATAAGGCCCCGGTTTTAGGTTTTGGGTAAGCTCATCTTCTTCACGAATCTCGATATTTTCAAGTCGAACCATCATGATACCTCCTGTATCGGCCATGGCCTGGGCGGCGTTGGTGCAGAGGTTCAGCAGGATCTGATTGATCTGGGTCGGATCCGCCTTAATGGTATCGGATGGACATTCAAAGGATTGTTGGATGTCAATGGTTGACGGGATGGATGATCGCAGCAAGCGCAATGATTCTTTGATAATGGGTGTTATCTGCAGGGAGCGGAATGTTTGGTTGGAGGCACGGCTGAAAGAAAGGATCTGTTTGACCACATCGCGCGCGCGAAGGCAGGCCTTGCGAACCTCTTGAAGGTTGTGATACCCGGGATTCCAATCTGGGACGTCATCGATGGCCAGTTCCGTGTTTCCCAGGATGATCCCGAGGATATTATTAAAATCGTGCGCAATGCCTCCCGCCAGCGTGCCGATGGCCTCCATTTTTTGGCTCTGCTGAAGCTGGGCCTCCAGCCGTTTTCTCTCTGTTATATCAATAAAGGTCGTCAAGGCCATTCGTTCATTTTCGAGATGGATGTATTTTACGAACAACAATATATTTCGGATGGCCCTGCTTTTGGTCATAAAAAAAGATTCATAGCCGTTAAGCTCTTCCAACCTTCTGGCCTCTCGAACAAATTTTTTCCTCTCCTTCTCGGGGAAATTTCCTAGTTCCTTCACTGTATGTCCAATGATTTCTTCCCTGGGGTATTGGGTGGCATTACAAAATGCCTCATTGACGTCGACGTAGATTCCCGAGGGCGAGCTAACCAAGGAGATTGGGTGGGGGAGTAAATGGAATAGGCTTCTAAATTTATTCTCATTCTCTTTTAGCGCGATTTCCGCTTGTTTGATGGCTGTAATATCCGTGAATATTGCAAAACTGCCTTGGTATTGTCCCTTTGAATCAAAGATGTCTTGAGGTGAAAGTATGGCGGGGATCTTTCCACCGTCTTTATGGGTAAGTTCGATTTCATAGGAGTGAGGGACTCCCTTTCGGCGTTTGGCCATTTGCTCATGAATAATCCGTGTATTGGTCTCATCAAATATAATGTCTAAAGGTTTTCCAATCAACTCCTCGGATCGATACCCCAACATGTTACAAAATGCCGGATTATTGTAAGACATGGTTCCATCCGAGGCCCGTAAACTCAGGCCATCGTGCATGGTTTCTACAAGGGATCTATAACGGGATTCACTCTCAGCAATCGCTTCTTGCGCCTTGACCCTATGGCTGATATCGCGAATGGCCGTTATCCGGGCCTTTTGTCCCAAATAGGTGATTTCCCTGGCATGGATTTCAATCGGGAATCGCGTACCATCTCTTTTTAATCCAACGGTTGCATAAGGCTCCATATGCCCTGTCTGGATCTTATCTCTAACATCCTTCTCGCATTCAGGGGCGATGGTGGAGGGGATGGAGTTGACCCTGGTCAAATCTCCTTTTTGATAGCCGAAGAGGGAAAAGAACTGATCATTGACGAAAAGGACTGAATCACCAGGAGAAAAGATAACAATGGCTTCACGGGTCACCTCAGTCAACAAATTGAAGGCGTTCATGATATCTTTAAGACCGGCATTTTCCCGTTCAAGAATGTTGATCTTTTCTTCCAATTGGATGATTCTGTTTTCAATCTCCTTATTTGACGGACTTGCAATCATGAGTAATGTCTCCGGCCGGAAAGAGGATATTGATTTTGAATAAGGTTTTAAGGGTCTTGAAATGAATTATATAAGAAGATAAAAATACATTAGGAATCAAAAAAATATTTAATCCAACTTGATTTGTTAAAACCATAAAATCATGTCATGGCAATATAGACTTAAATACTGATTTTAACAATTTGTTTAATCACCCGCAAGATAGCATCAACCGGGAAATGGAATTTGATGGTTTTCGTTTATGTGCTGAAGGTGTATGGTTTTTTTAAGTCCTTTAAGAATAACAAAAAAAAATCATAAAAATATTTGCCTTAATATGGATACGCATAGCTTGACCAATCGAAATCATTTAAGAATTCAGTAGGGCCTTTTGATGTTTTCATGTCCAAGGCATGGATTGGAGGGAGAAATGAAAAAAAAGTTATTGCTTGAGGGGATTGATATGAAAGCCATATGGCGGGTTATTCAGAACCTTGGACTGATAACCATTGGTAGTGTGTTATGCGCCGTGGCCATAAACGGCATCTTAATCCCCTTGTCGTTTTTGAACGCTGGTTTTTCCGGATTGGCGCTGGCAATCCATTATATGTTTCCGTTTTTACAGGTTTCATGGCTCTATTTTATACTCAATATTCCCCTGTTCGCGATTGGGTGGAAATATGTGGGGAGACGGTTTTTCCTGTATAGCCTGGCCGGCATGATCATTTTTTCCGGGGCTATTGAATGGACACATATTTCCATCGTCGTGCGGGACAAGATATTGGGTGCGCTGCTGGCTGGAATTATTTCCGGTGTAGGATCCGGTATTATTCTAAGATCCTTAGGCTCGGCCGGGGGCGTGGATATATTGGCTGTTATTATGCTAAAAAGATTTTCAATCCGTTTGGGAACAACGAGTCTTGCCTTTAATAGCCTTTTGATGGTCCTGGGTGCCGGTCTCTTTTCGGTCGATGTTGCCCTGTATACATTGATATATGTGTTTGTCACATCCTATGCCGTCAATTTCGTGGTTACGGGTCTCAGCCAAAGAAAGGCTATTTTGATCATTTCGCAACATTGGGACAAGATATCCAGAGAGATTATGAGCAACCTCAATCGGGGTGTTACGGTCATAAAGGGGCAGGGAGGCTATTCCGGAAAGGAGGAGCATATCCTCTACACGGTAATCTCCTTTCGTGAATTACCAAGACTCAAACGTTTGATTCACCGGTTGGACCCGGTCGCGTTTGTGGTTGTTAATGACACTTTGGAGGTGATGGGGAATCGAATAGGGACGCAGCCCCATTGGTAATCCTGATCACCATCAGGTATGATCCTCTTCGTTGCTTCGGCTCATTCCTCTCGTTCCACTTGGAGACCCTCGACAAGCTTTCGGCCTGCTCAATGTGCGCCTCAGTCGTAGCTCCTCCACGTTTTGCATCCGATAACTTATTGGTGGTTGGAGATATGCTTGTATTTCCTCGTTTATTCCCAATCGTCCAAACTTGGATCAATCACGACTCTAACATTGAGGTAGGCATCTTTGATCCCGATATCTTCAAGGGATATGCGTACTTGATCGCCGTGTCTGATATTGGGCGGGATGCTCAGGGAAAAGGTGCGTTCGGACCGGATTCCTCCTCGTCCTGAACAATATAAACAAAAAATATCCGCTCCGGATCCCGATCTTGAACATACCGGACAAGGTTCCATGACAGGGACCGTGATGGGGTAAAGACCACCCGTGTTTGCTTCGTAGGGTGATAAGATAGCCTCGAAGAACAAGTCTTTTGTTCGCAACCGGCCTTTGTCCAAATTAAAGAATCCCGGTATAAATCCTTCAAAAAATTCATCTACTGCCGTATAAAAAGGTTCAATATCAGCAAAGAAGGATCTCTTGGGTTCAATCTTGACAGACCTTTGATGAATCTGTATTCCTTGGCTCTCCCTTAAAAGCTCTTCATCGTATTTTCTGCGTTTTTCCTCGTCACCAAGGGTTTCAAATGCCTCTTTGATCTCAAGAAATTGATCCGCACTATCTCTTGTTCGAGTAATATCCGGATGATATTTTTTTGCAACGGTGCGATACGCCTTTTTGATTTTTTTTAGATCGGCTTCGCGGCTCACTCCCAATACGATGTAGTAGTCTTTTGTCATAACAAAAACCTTTTCAGTAAAGGGCTTTCTTATTAGCGTTCATCTGGGGTTAAGGCCTGAAGTTGGCTGATCGCTGATCAATGAATGCGCCCCCCGGCAACTATTTTTTCCCGGAGGGGCATTCAGGAATCAAGAATCCCCGCGACGAATATCATGAAGCCTTAACGGCAATCTTGCGCGGTTTTGCCGCTTCAATCTTGGGGAGTCTTAATCGTAGAACGCCGTCTTTTAATTCGGCCTCGATTTTTGCTTGATCAATGATATCAGACAGATGGAATTCTCTTTGATACTTCCCTGTACGGTATTCCCGCCAAACTTCGGTTTCTCCCTTTGCTTCAGGGGGCTGAACATCCCCTATCAGGGTGAGAACCCCTTTATTGATATCAATGTTTAAATTCTCGGCCTTTACCCCTGGCATATCCGCAAGAAGGGTGAGCTCTTTTTCCGTTTCAAAGATATCCACCACCGGTATAAAGACCGGGCCCGGTCTGGTTTGTTCGGTTGAGGTTGTGACTTCTTTTTTTTCTTTAGGCTGCAATGCCTTGCTTTCGTCCGTCATCTTCCATCCCTCCTTTCATTATCATGATACCTTAATGGTAATTTGTTTCGGTTTAGCGGCTTCAGATTTGGCCAAGCTTATTGTCAGGATGCCATCTTTACTGAAGGCTTCAACCTTGTTCGTATCAATCTGCGAAGGCAATGTAATGACCCTGCTGAATTTTCCGGCCTCTCTTTCTCGCCTATGGTATTGTACCTGCTCAGCCTCGGCGGGGATTTTTCTTTCTCCAGCGATGGTAAGGCTATCTCCGGTGACGGTGATGTCCAATTCGTTTGCCTTTACTCCCGGGAGTTCCGCCCTGATGTAAAAATGATCATTATCTTCAGTAACGTTCATCAGGGGAAATACACCGGCTCCCGGTTCGGCGGCCAATCCTCCCCTTAAGGCGCCATATAAACGGTCCATATTACGTCTCATCCTCTCAAACTCATCAAATGGACTTCCCGTGCTTAGCGTGGGCCAATCTGTTATTCTTCTTAATATCATGGTAGTTACCTCCTTTTTGGATTTTTTTGGGTATGCATGGACTCTATATCTTAAAAATACCTCTGTGGTTTCATGCGTTTCATCGATTGCAGGCTTTCCGGATAGGGCGAATTTTTAGAAGTATAGACTTAATCGATGGCCACGATGATGTTCATATAACCGTAGTACCTGTCTGAGGCGGGGATGCATTGGGAAAATGATAAATTTGCGGAATAGGATGAATGCATTATGTTTTTCAGTCAATTTTTGGTTTTCAATCCATTTTTGAAGGTCTTCCCATATCGATCGTATCCGCCACAAATTCCTTAAGTCGTGTCTAACGCCCCGGATGGAAAACGCTTGCATAAATGAAAATATCCAAAGATAACAATATATTACATAATCAATTTGTCTAAAAAATAATCATGGTAAAATTTTTGTCAAGAAGAAAAAGGATTTTTTGATTGAAAAAAAACAGAGTGATAGTGGAAACGGAGGAGAGAATAACGGAATTTGTTTTTAGGATTTGTTTCTGAATGGATAAAGATATTTCACAGGCGATCGATCTTGAAATATCGCAGAACAGTACAATCGCCTGATAGTCAGACGGGTTCGGGATGTCCCGGGTTATTGCTATTTATTGTCCAACAATTTTTCTGCATCAGCCACGGTTGCGACCGTGTCGGGATCATATCCGACCGTCTTTCCGGTGCGGCTGAATTGCATGCCGGATAATACACTCTCACCCACCACTCGAATCCCGCGTCCAACACCGGTTGCCTTAAAATGGGCCTGGCCTCTTTCGATTTCCTTAACTGTTTCAGGGCCGGCCGGTTTGAATTGGGAGATATCCGTAATCACATCATATCCTTTTTTGAGTTTCCTGCTCTCTTCAATGGTTTTATCCGTGCACTCTTTCATTTCTTCGGCCTTGAAGAAACCCATTAATGTAACATAGAGCCGGTTTTTTGCCACATCTGCCTTGACAGTATACATATCTCCATCCTTTCCGGGACCGAAGAAGGTCCCCTATTCAAGATAGCTATGGTAAACTCCTAAAATAATCTAAACATGTCAATAAGTTAACATTTTTTTTAGCTATTTGTCAAGGATGGAATCAAAGGCTCATGCATCCAAACCCATAACCGTCCGAAATATAAGGCCTATGTTATTTTCGGGAGCCCGCTTCAAATGTTGATGGACTCACCACGGGAAAGGGTTAGAGGTTGTGGTATCAAGAATTCCCTGAATGGTTCAGCAGCATATAATTGACTTGTGAAGCGGCTACGTGTTTCCCCGCGGCGTCAAATAGATCGATCGAGACCGGACACAATGTCCTGCCGAATTTGATGACCTTAGCCTTGGCCGTTACATCCGTTAAGCATGGGACCAGAAACCGGATGTTCATGTCCGTTGTGGTCAACCTTATGGATGGGCCGGTTCTTGTAAAAATGGCAAAACAAGCGGCGCTGTCGGCGACGGTCATCAATAATCCTCCGTGAAAGGATTCAAAGACGCCATCATATCTCTTTTTCCGCGGGACAAACGCCTCGCAATAGCCATCAGAAAGGGAAATGATTTTGAGTTGAAGAAAATCAACAATGGGAATCTGGTTGATCTTGGTGAGTATTTCGTCTTTATATTCGGTTGTAAGCATCGTTATTTTTCCTTTTTTCGTGGTCACCTACATCTCTACAGATCTTTTTTCAACAGGTGTTATATCTCGAACATCGGTTCTTTAGAGACAGACTTTAAGATCTCCTGGGCCTTATCCATTTGCTCCGGTCCACCTTCCACGCCGATCCATATACTCCCCTCGGCACCGCCGACCCCGCCGGCCGCCACCAGATGTGCCGATGCCCCCGTAATCCTGGTAACTGCGTCCAACTCTGTAAAGACCTCACCGGGAACGGGCAGAAGCCGGGCCCCTTTGCTTCCCGGGGCGTTTATCTTTAAGGCCAATTCATCTAAATCACCGATGACGCGTTTTTCCAGCCCTACTGGAAGGATGAGCCGGACACGCCGTCCAGCCACGGCTTGCAAGGCGACCCCTAGGGTTCCCGCTTTGGGGTGGCCTATGAGAACCGCTGCGCGCTTGCGTGATAGGTCCAACGCATTAGCTCCTTTGAGGATGACATCATCCTCTTTCAGGTTATCGACCACGTCAAAGATGGTTTTCCCTTTTGCCCAATTCCCTTTTTCAATAATTACATCTCCCGGGAATCCACTCTCATCCGGTAGCCTGCCGCCCTCAGTTGTGGGTTTGGCCGGAGGCAACGTTACACCTCTGAAGAATCGTTTTTTGGAGAATCCTTGATTGATACCCATGGAAGCAAGCAGTTCTTCAGCAATATAAGCATTGGTCGTTCCTGCAGTGATCACTAGCGTGCCTGATTTGACGGCACCTTGGATAGCCGGATGCCCGACCATAGCTTTACCTATCAGCCGTTTGCCTGCGGCAGGTGTTATCAAAAATTGTTTCATGGATGAAAACTCCTTTTAGAAAACCTCGGGTGCTGCCATAAGGAGGGTTGATTGCCCATCATTCGTGATTTGGATTAATCAGTGATAGGCTTGGCCTCATCAATCAACATGATGGGGATGTCGTCCTTGATCTCATATAGAAGTTTGCAATGATCACAGATCAGCCCGTCTCCTGCTTCAGTCAGGTAGATGTCGCCTTTACATTTGGGGCAGGCAAGGATGTCTAAGAGTTCTTTGCTAAGGGACATGGTATTCTCCTTTCATTTTGAAAAAGCTTTGTTTGTGGTTTTGCTGGTTATTGTGGATTGTTTATATTTCGCCTCATGCTTGTCCAAAAACGGTTTTCGGGGGTACGGGGATCTCTTTTCAAGTTCACACCCCAAAGCCGACCCTGCCTTTTCCCCGCCCCCATCGCTGCGACGAATGGAATTGAGGACAGGCACAAAGAGCAAACAGCGCTTGAGCAGCCATGCTCTGTG
>JAFGGA010000115.1 GCA_016930835.1 Deltaproteobacteria bacterium | reverse complement strand
CCTGTGCCCCGTCTACTCCAGCTCTTCAATACCTCTGCTAGAGTATACCACCTTCAAGCTAAACATTCATACCATCTCCTTATTTGTTTGAATGAATTCAAGACCCCTTTTCCGTCCTTTGGCGACGGATTAGGCGCCTGTTTTTTCACATTCCCCCTTTGACGAGAAGGATTCAGGCACCTCTTATTTCCTTTTCATTGACGGGAAGGGATTCAAGTACCTTTCGTTTTCCCTCCCTTGACGGGAGGGGATTAAGGGGAGGGTGAATAAGGTCCCATCAACAAGTTTTGATTTGACATTTGCTTATAAAGTCGCACTATAGGCCGGAAAGGTTACAAAAATTTCATTTAAGCTTTTTTTGTAACCAGCATGACCTCATTTACGACTTTAAGATAAATGACGTCTCGAAGAAATGAGATCCTCTTCCATTAATGGGCTGATTGGTAGTCGGCACCTATATTCAAGACAGGAGCAAAATCATGGGTATGATCGCCACCTTTTTCAGAGAAAAAAGGAAAAAGGTCCTTTTTATATTTCCGCCTTTATGCCTATTATCTTTGTTAATGGGATGCCAAACCCCATCTCAATATAGGCTTGAGGCCGATGATGCGGCCGAGACCATCATAGTGGAAAAGCAGGTTCAAGTATTGGGTCAGATTCAGGACTTCAGTATAGAAAGGCCGGCGGATATATTACGCAGGCGACTATTAATCGAACAGGAACTCCCCTATACGGGTGATGCCTCCTTGGGTGCTGATAAACTCAAACCGGTACCACATTGGCCGGAAAAAGAATATCCCAAATCCGATCAGGTCGCTAAAGATCACATCATGCTCGAAGCCAAACAACCTCTCACATTGACACTGATCCAGGCACTCCAGATCGGCGCCGGCAATAATGCCGAATATCAGACCAACAAAGAGGAGATTTTCCGTGCTGCTCTCAATTTGGATCTTAAGCGCAATGATTTCGGCTTCTCCTTAACCGTGAAAGCAGGGAGTTCTTATACCTATGATGAGTCTGACAGTTCCGGAACAGGGACCGGCACATTCAGCGGCGGTGCGCGATCATCAACAACGATGAATGAGGATGCGGTGGAGAGCGTTGAACATAGCGGTTCGCTAAGTGTGAGCAAGACCCTGTATAACGGCGCCAAGATCACCGCGGCCTTGGCCGTGGACCTCGTCAGTCTATTGACCGGTGATGGTGCCTCATCCATGGGAATTACCGGTGATACATCCATTTCCATCCCTTTATTGAGGGGATCGGGCAGGCATATCGTGATGGAACCCTTGACCCAGGCTGAACGTGATGTCGTGTATGCCATCTATGAATTTGAAAGATTCAAGACTACGTTTGCTGTGGATATCGCTCAGGGCTATCTGGATGTGATTAAACAACTGGATCAGGTGGATAACGCCGCTCAAAATTATAACAATTTGACCATCAGCGCAAATCGCATGCGAAGCCTGGCGGATTCAGGCCGAACCACGGAGTTGGAAGTGGATCGGGCCGTGCAGGAGCAGCTTCGGGCGCGCAACCGGTGGATCACGGCCAAGGGATTATATGATGACCGCTTGGATAATTTGAAAAGGCTCATCGGTATCCCACCGGACGCAGCCGTGGAGATGGATCGATCAGAACTGGAACAACTCACCACCTATATATCCGGAATCGTATCAAATGTTTTCGAGTTCGAGTCCCTTTCTTTAGATGGTGGGAATGATCCTGATATAGGTGTCGTCAAAACTTCAATGGAGGCTGAAAAACCGGTCGGAGCATTTGGAATGGATGAGACCAGCGCCATCCAGACGGGTTTGGATCATCGAGTGGATCTTCGTGTTTCAGAGGGCAGGGTATATGACGCCCAGAGGACCGTGGTGGTCATGGCTGATGCATTGCGGGCCGAATTGACCTTGCTGGGCAAGGCCCAATATGGCGAGTCTCGTTCTTTGGCCACGGTGTATCAGGATGACGCGGAATTGAGAACCGATAAAGGGATCTATACAGCGTTATTTAATCTGGATCTTCCATTTGAACGGACGGCAGAAAGAAATGCATATCGTAATAGTTATATCGCCCTTGAACGGGCGGTTCGGGATTTCCAAAAAATGGAAGACGATATTAAGCTCTCGATCCGTGATTGTCTGCGCCGGATGGAAGAGGCCCTGGAAGGGCTTCGTATTCAAACCCAGGCCGTGTCGGTTGCGGAGAAACGCGTGAAGAGCGCGGATATGTTTTTCGAGGCCGGCCGGGCCGAGCTTCGCGATCTTTTGGATGCCCAGGAGGCGTTGCTCACGGCCAAGAACGCCTTAACCGCCGCCATGGTGGATTACCGCATGGCCGAATTGGGTTTTCAAAGGGACACGGGTCTTCTGGCGATCGATGAGAATGGATTGTTTCATGAATATAACCCTGGAGGGATCATAAATAATGAAGAAAGTTAAAAAATCAAACCCGTTCAAAAGACCTTTACCCATCGTCGTCATCATCTGCGCTGTGGCGATCTTGGGTTTATGGGGGCTGGGTTTTTTTAAGGCGGATGAGGGATCGGTCAACAATACTCCCGTGTTTGTCGTGAAAAAAGGCCCCTTGCGCATCAGTGTGACCGAGGCGGGTGTGATCCAGGCCATGGAAAAGATCATCGTCAAGAATGAGGTGGAAGGGAAAACCACCGTTATCTCCCTTGTGGATGAAGGTGCCCGGGTCAAGAAAGGTGATCTTCTTATTGAACTGGATTCCAGTAATCTGCTGGACCAAAAGGTTGACCAGGAGATTCGTGTGCAAAACGCGGAAGCATCTTTTATCAGTGCAAGAGAAAATCTCGCGGTGGTTGAAAACCAGGCCGAAAGCGACATGGACAAGGCCCAGTTGGCTTATGACTTTGCCGTGCAGGATCTGGATAAATACCTGAAGGGTGAATATCCCAATGAGCTAAAGGAACTGGAATCAAAGATCACTTTAGCGGAAGAGGATCTGACTCGTGCCCGGGAGAAATGGGACTGGTCTAAAAAGCTCTATCAAGAAAAGTATATCTCCCAGACCGAGCTCCAGGCCGATGAGCTGGCGGAAAAGAAAAAGGCCCTGGATCGCGAATTGGCCCAAAATGATTTGGACCTGTTTATCAATTTTACCCATAAAAGACGTCTGGCCCAGCTTGAAAGCGATGTCAGTCAAGCCAAGATGGCCCTTGAAAGGACGACCCGCAAGGCCCGGGCCGACGTGGTTCAGGCTGAGGCCAATCTCAAGGCCAAAGAATCGGAATATGAGAGACAACAGGACAAGCTTAAAAAAATTGAGACCCAGATTCAAAAGGCCAAGATCTATTCACCTGCTGACGGCCTGGTAATCTATGCCACAAGTGCCCAACGGGGAGGCAGTCGTTACGGTTCTCGATCGGAGCCCCTAAGTGAAGGGGCAACCGTTCAAGAGCGCCAGGAGTTGATCCATCTTCCCACAGCCTCCGGTTATAACGCGGAGGTGAGTATTCCCGAGGCCAGTCTGGACAAGATTCGTATCGGTTTACCGGCATTGGTAACGGTCGATGCCTTACCCGGCCAACGATTCATAGGGCGCGTATTATCCATTGCCCCGCTGCCCAATGCGCAAAGCGCGTTTTTGAACCCCGACCTGAAGATCTATGATACCGTAGTTCGCTTGGACAAAAATGGGTCCTTGGATCTTTTACGGGCCGGTATGAGCTGTACCGTGGAAATTATTGTGGAGCAATATGAAGAAGCGGTGTATGTGCCGATTCAAGCAGTTCTTCGGGTGGGTAAGGTGCCGACGGCCTATGTGGTTAAAGATAATAAATTGGACCCCCGCAAGGTGGATATCGGGATGGACAATAACAGTATGATCAGGATCGTATCCGGCCTGGAACCTGGTGAAATGATTTCCCTTTCACCCCCCTTGGTTCAAGCGTCAGTGGAAGAATCAACCCTTGAAAAGGTTCCTGAAATACCCCCTGCGTCGAGCGGTGTCGCGCCTTCTTCTGATGTAAGCGGTCCAAGTCCCGATTCACCGGTTCCTCGAACGGATCGTGCGCAAGACGATCCCACACCGTCCCGATCATCCGGTACGGATAGGCCGGGTGACCGGTTTCGTGCATTGGACAAGGATGGGGACGGACGTTTGTCACGGGAAGAATTCCCCTCGTCGGCTGAGGGGTTTGATCGTTTGGACATGGATAAAGACGGTTTTATCGCTGTTGGTGAGATGCTACGCACTTTTCAGGGCGGACGTTCCGGTAGAGGAAGCGGCGAAAGCGGTCCTAGGGACGGGCAATGAATCATTCGGGATCATCCAATAACGGTATTATCATACTGGATCAAGCCGTGAAGACCTATGTCATGGGTGCCCAGGACGTCAAGGCCCTTAATGGGGTCAACGTGTCCTTTAAGCGCGGCAGTTTTTGGGCCATTATGGGCCCCAGTGGCTCGGGTAAAAGCACCATGATGAATATCCTAGGGTGCCTGGATCGGTTGACTGGCGGCCGCTATATGCTTGAGGAGCAAGACGTGGGCACCCTGGATGATGACGCCTTAAGTGAGTTTCGGCTCAGACATCTGGGATTTATATTCCAAAGCTTTAACCTGATCCCGCAGCTTACCGTCCAACGGAATATTGAGCTTCCCCTTTATTATCTGGGATGGGACGCCCAAAGGAGTGCTGAACGTGCCCGTGAGTTGGCCCATAGCGTGGGACTTGGAGATAGACTGAATCATCGGCCCACGGAGTTATCAGGCGGGCAGATGCAGCGCGTGGCCGTTGCCAGGGCACTTGCCAATGACCCCCAGATCCTTTTAGCTGACGAGCCGACCGGTAACCTGGATACGGCTACCGGTGATCAGATATTGGAGTTATTAGTGGCACTCAACCAGCAGGGCAAAACCATTATTATGGTCACGCACGAAGATCATATTGCCCAATTCGCGAAAAGTCGGCTTCATATGCGAGACGGTGTTATCGAACGTATGGAAGGGGAGACGGATGCGGCACGCTAAATGGATGCGGGATATCCATCTGGGAATCGAGAACCTTTTGCTCCATAAACTCCGCTCTTTTTTGACCATGCTGGGCGTGGTGTTCGGTGTGGGGAGCGTGGTGGCCATGCTTTCAGTGGGAGAGGGGGCTAGTAAGGAGGCCCTGGAACAGATCCGAAAGGTGGGAAGTAATAATATCATCATCAATTCGGTGAAATCCGTGGAGGAAGAGACCTCCACCACGGCGCAGGTGCGTATGAGTCTTTACGGATTGACGTATAAAGATCATCAACGGATCGATGAGTCCTTTGAGACCATTAAGCAGACCGTACCCGTGAAGTTGATTCGAGAACAAGGGCGTCTGGGTGAACGATCATTGGAGCTTCGTTTAGTGGGGACCACGCCGGTTTGGTTTGATTTGGTCAAACGGCCCCTGAGTGCCGGTCGTATCCTGATCCCTTCGGACGTGGAGAATAAGGCCGCCGTGGCCGTGCTGACCGAATTCGGCGCCCGTCGATTGTTGGCCACCAGAAATACCATCGGCCAGAATCTCCGGATCGGAGGGATCAATTTTGAGATCATCGGGATTGTTCAAAGCGAAGGTGGTAAGGCCGCGGATATTCAGTTGCCGGATCAAGAGGTGGACGCCTATATCCCCATGGATGTGGCCAGATTTTATTTCGGTGACACCAGCATGAAGCAAACGTCGGGATCTTTTGAACTCAAAAGGGTTGAATTGGACCAGGTGATTGTGGAAGTTGATAAAATGGAAGACGTGGAGGCCACGGCCAAGGGCATCGAGACCATGCTGGGCCGGTTCCACAATAAAAAGGATTACGTTATGAGTGTACCCCTGGCGCTTTTAAGGCAGGCAGAGGCCACCAAGCGGACATTTAATATTGTGCTGGGGTCTATCGCCTGCATCAGCCTGCTGGTGGGCGGCATCGGGATCATGAATATCATGCTGGCATCGGTTACGGAACGGACCCGCGAGATTGGTATCCGACGGGCCATCGGCGCCAAGCGGAAACAGATCATCACACAGTTTTTGATTGAGACCGTGGTCTTATCCACCATCGGCGGGGTCGTGGGCCTGGGTTTGGGGGTGTTTATCCCGCTCCTGATCACCTTCATCGCCGGTATGCCCACGGTGATCACGCCTGTCAGCATTATCCTGCCGTTATTTATCAGTGTGGGGATAGGGATTGTCTTCGGGCTATATCCGGCAGCCCGCGCGGCGGATGTCGATCCCATCGTGGCGTTAAGGCATGAATAAAGGCTCAAGGCGCGGGGCGCAAGGCATAAAAGGGAGAAGTGCAAAATGAACGTTCGACATCGAACATCGAACGTCCAACTTCGAATAAAAAAAGGTAACCTTTTAGCCTTTTGAAAATGATGAGATGCAAGGCCTGGATTCCGCGATCAAGTCGCTGAATGACGTTTGATCTTATTATCGCTGTATCTTTGTGAAGCGCACATTTTATTTTCCCTGATGATTTCCCCTTTTCCGCCTGCCTGCGCCGCACCCGACACGGTAGACAGGTCATTCCGCGACCCCTCATCAAGTGCGGGATAGACTGGGTCCGGGGTCCAGAGTCCATGTAACTATCTGGAAAGACTGGATTCCGGCCTTCGCCTGTCTGCGTGCGGACACACACAGGCAGGCCGGAATGACAAAAACGCGTGATTCCCGACTTTTTACGAGACCATCAAATGTTCCATCATCGGTTTGTCCCGCTGACCCCTGGTTCCTGACTTCTGACTCCTGTCTTTTAACCATTCTTTTCTTTCATGGCCCGTCGGAGTTTTTCGCCCAGCGACCCAATGGATGATCCCGAGTCCTTTGAGTACTGTTTCCAATCATCCGCATCCGCGGCATCTGCGGGGGCCAGGCTGATTTTTCTTTCATTCGGATCGATTCGCTCAACAATAACCGGGATCAGGTCTCCTTCTCGAAGTTTATCCAGGTCGGAGGATTTGGCGGAGCCGTCTATCCTGGACTTGGGGAGAAGACCGGTGATGCCTGGCTCAAGGGAAACAAAATAACCAAACCGTTCCTTTTTTTCAATGCTGCCGTTCAATACCTGGCCAAGGCTGTATTTGTTTTCTATATCAACCCAGGGATCACCCTCCGCATCTTTCATACTCAATGAGATGCGTCGGTTCTCCATATCAATCTCTTTGACCACAACGGATACGGTATCGCCTTCATGAACTACATCCTCCACCCTTAACACCCTTTTGGTATAGCTCATTTCACTGATATGGACCAGCCCCTCAATCCCCGGTGCGATCTCCACAAAGGCCCCGAACTTGGCGCACCGCGTGACCTTACCTTTAAGGGAATCGTTTACATGAACGATTTCTTTCACGCCAACCCAAGGATCGCCGGTGACCTGTTTGATGGAAAGGGAAAGCTTCTTATCCCCGGGTCGTTTTCCGTCTCCTATTCCGATGACCTTGACCTTGACCCGATCTCCGGTGCTCAATACTTGTTCCGGCCTGTCTATCCTGGACCAGCTCATTTCGCTCAAGTGTATCATGCCTTCAATCCCGGGCAGGAATTCAATAAACGCCCCATAGGGCATGATCTTGGTGACTTGGCCTTCGAGTTCCGTGTCCACTCTGATTTCTTGAAAAAATGCCTGTTTTTGTTTTTCAAGTTCTTTTTCCAAGAGCTTTCGCCTCGATACCACGATATTCTTGCCGTCTTCTTCAAATTGGGTGATCAAAAAAGGAAACGTGTCACCTACATATTCGCTAGGGTTTTCCACATACCTGAGATCGATTTGACTGATAGGGCAAAAGGCTCGCTTTCCCATGATTTCCACGTGAAATCCGCCCTTGATCTCATTTTTTATTTTACCTTCCACCGGAACGGCCTTTTCAAATGCCTCTTCGACGATCCTAATACTCCCCGCCCCCGAGAAGGTCTTGGACAACCGAATCTCGCCGCCGTCATAGGCCACCACGTAGAGGTCCAGGATATCGCCTTTCTTATAGGGCAATTCCTGGTTTTCATCCAATAATTCGGCCCTGTCCACAACTCCGTCGATCTTTGTCCCGGTTTCAATAAACACGTTTTCCTTTCCAATGGATATGATTTTACCGATGACTTTATCACCCAGTTGCAGGGTTTCGTTCACGCCCTTGCTAAACTCTTCAAAGAGCTCGGCAAAGCTCTGTTCCTCTTCATTTTTGTTTTTTTCCTTTGAATCCTCTAACACGAAATGATTCTCCTTTATTTATTAAGCTTCTTTTATGGGTTGAATTTCAATCTTAACCCTGTGAATATCTGATAATTGTAACCGGTTCTTATATGATACAGGATACTACCGGTCGATGGATACCGGGTAAAACGAGGAGGTTTTTCGCTTTTTCCAGTATCCAGCACCAAGTATCCAGTATCGTTTCGTACCCATTCTATAAGTAAAAATGCCTCTTTTTTGTCAGTTTGCCCACCTCAAAGCGGGTTTGAGACGAAACATCTCTGGAAACTGAATGAATGCCTTCATACCAGCACATAATAGAATATAGCAAGAAAATTTTTGATAATCATCCATCATCCAGTGTCCTGAATCCGGCATGAATTCCCCTTCCTTGATGGGAGGGGTTAGGGGAGGGTGAGAAAAATATTCATAGTCCTCCTTAACCATTGCATTTTCTATCACAGCCCCTATATACTACGTCGTTATGATTATTGATTTCCACACCCATATCTGGCCCCATGAAATCGCCCCAAAGGTCCTTGAGGGGGTTCAACAACGGGCCAAGATCCCTTTTTATACGGACGGAACCTTAGATGGCCTGATACAATCCATGCACAAAGCAGGCATAGATAAATCCGCCGTCAGCCGCATCACCTCTAGACCTGATCAGGTACAATCGGTGAATGAGTGGCTGAGTGGATTGGCACGGCCGGATATCATCCCCATGGCCAATTGGCTGCCAGAATTGGCCGTGGAGCCTGACCTCATCAGTCGATTAAAGACCCAGGGATTCCGGTGCATGAAGTTCCATCCGGATTATCAGGGGTTTGATATCGATGACCGTCGGATGTATCCTTTTTATGAAGCGGCCCAGGCGGATGGCATGCCCATCCTGATCCACAGCGGTCTTGACCGTGGTCTCAAGCCCCCTTGGCGGGCCATGCCCGAAAGGTTAGCAAAGGTATGCCGGGATTTCCCTAAGCTTTTCATCATCGCCGCGCACATGGGCGGTGAAGACAATTATGAAGATACGGAGCAGTATCTTCTAGGTAAGGACATCTATCTTGATACTTCCTTTATTCTAAGAAAAATGCCCATCAGAACCCTTGAACGCTTTATCCGTAAACACTCCATCGACCATATCATATTCGGCAGCGACAGTCCATGGATAGACCAGACCGCGGATATTGAGTATCTCTTCTCCCTTCCCTTCCTTTCATCAGAAGTAAAAGAAAAAATCGCAGGCCTGAACGCGGCGCGGTTATTGGCCCTATAGCAACTCAATCCGGATTTGAGTGGAACAGCCAGTAACCAGCTACCAGAAATATCCAGCATCAAGCAGCCAGTATCCAGAATGGATCCAGAAAGGTAGTCAGCGAATGGATTTGAGTAAGGAAGAAGGGCCGTGCTTTCTGTGAACGGAAAATCCGAATCCGATTAGAATCAGTAGCGGAATGTATTTGTATGGGCGAAAAGGTTTAAGGGCGCCAGTTGTTTTCGTCGCAGTACTACAAGCTGAAAAAAATTTTCTTTGAGAATGACAAGGGAATGTCCATGCATGGTTTTGTTTGAACATATCAAGATTGATATATCCATATTTTTTATTGACAAGGGTCGGGGGCGTTTTATAATGGAAACAATATACTCCATAGAGAACAATCCACTTTTTTGGGATAACGGTCATCATGGAATTTAAACGGGTCCCGGCCCTGGACAAATGCTTTAATATCTTGAGCCTGATGGCAAGCTCGAAAAAACCCCTGGCCCTATCCGAGATAGCTAGTGCCCTGAACTTTAATAAGAGCACGGTCTACAATATCATTTATACGCTTGTGGATTTGGGGATTCTTGAAATCGGAGAAGGCAAATTCAGTTTTGGTCCCAGGCTCTATGTAATGGGAAAGGCTGCTGAAAAAAGTTCCGAGTTGATTCGAACGATTCATCCTTACCTGGAGGAGGTTCGTGATCGGACCAACTTGACTGTTTTTCTCGGGATGATGTCCGACACGAACGTCATCATCTTGGATAAAGCCGAATCCACGCGGAGTCTGAAGATCTCTTCGGAGATCGGTGTTCGAATTCCTCTTCTCGCGGGCGCTCATGGCAAGGCCCTGCTCTCACAAAAGTCCGATGAAGAGATTCATCAGATCATATCCCAAAAGGGTCTCAAGCAATACACACGTTATTCCTGCACGGATAAAGAGAAGTATTTGGCACTGATCAAAAATGTTCGAAAAGAACGCATATCCATTGAAAAGGAAGAGTATATCGATGGCATCCGGGCATTGGCCGTCCCGTTGCCTATCAACAAGCTCCATTTAAATATGGCGATATGGGCGGTCGGTTTGAAAGGGCAGATCCCGAATAATGCCTTGCGCGAATATAGCGCGACCCTGAAAGATGTTGTCCATAAGATCGAAGATCGTTTTTCATTGCAGACGTGAGAAAAGGTTCATATTTCGAAGGAAAAAACTCCGGTCAATTACAAAAGACGGGTTTTTCAGGACCGGAGACGTGGCCAGGATCAATGCGAAAGTTTACATCTCCATTACCGGTCGCATCAAGGAAATGATCAACCGCGGCGGGGAGAGTACCAGCGCCTCGGAGATCGAGAGGCTTATTGAACGCCATCCGGGAGTCATGGTGGTCGCCGTTGTTTCCATGCTGGACCCTGCGTTGGGTGAACGGGTTTGCGCGTATGTCCAGCTCAAACCGGGCGTTCGAATGTCCGTTGATGATGTGATCGGATTTCTTAAAGAACAAAAGACCTCGGTGCTTCAGTTTCCTGATCGGATCGAATTCATTGCTGACATGCCTTATACGGATGCGCAGAAATTGGATAAGAAGGCATCGCGTGCGGATATCGAAAAAAAGATCCGGGAAGGCCAAGCGGGCCGAGGCTAAAGAAGGGAAATCAAAGCAAAGGAGTTGCGGAATGAGTGAAATCAAAAAGATCAGGACAGTCTGCCGTAATTGTCACGGGGGCTGCGGCGTGATTGCCCATGTAAAGGATGGTAAGGTCATCAAGGTGGAGGGAGATCCCGAATCACCCATCAGCTATGGGTCTCTTTGCAGTAAGGGTCTTTCCATTACCCAACTGGCCTATCATCCGGATAGGATCCTTTATCCAATGAAAAAGGTGAATGGGAAATGGGAACGGATCTCCTGGGATGATGCCTTGAGTACGATCGCGGATAAATTCAACCAGGTCATCGATAAATATGGGCCTGAGTCCATTGTAGTGGGGCAGGGGACCGGCAGGGATTATGAGAGCCATCTCTACCGGTTCGCCAACCTATTGGGGACGCCCAACGTATTAACGGCGGGCCATATGTGCTATGTGTCGCGGGTGGCTTCCACCCTCATTACTTGCGGCAATCTGCCCATATGCGACTACCGCGGTGATCCCAAGTGTATTGTCATGTGGGGATGCAATCCCCAGTGGAGCAATCCGGATGAGTATAAAGGCGTTGACTTCTGGCAGGCTTATAAAAAAGGCGCAAAGCTGATATGTATCGATCCACGCAAGGGTTTTCTGGCCAAAAGGGCGGATCTTTGGCTTCAGATCCGACCGGGAACCGATGCGGCCTTGGCCATGGGCTTTCATCATGTCATCCTGGAAGAAGAGCTTTATGACAAGGATTTTGTGGAAAATTACATCCACGGTTGGGATGGGTTTACTGAACGGGTGAAAGGATACGACCTGGAACGTGTGCAAGAGATTACCTGGGTGGATAAGGATCTTATCCGAAAAGCCGCCAGGATGTACGCCGTCACCAAACCGGCGTGCATTCACTGGGGGGTTCCGACCGAGCAGACCAATAATTGCGCGGATTGCACGCGCATCATGACGGGTTTGATGGCCGTCACGGGCAATCTGGACGCGCCGGGGGGAAATGTGCTCTATGTGAATCCTCCTACTCGAACCGTCTCTGAATTCGCTCGTCATAAGGACCTCTCCAAAGAGGCTCGGGCAAAACGGCTGGGCGGAGACCAATTCAAACTGGGGGCCAGGGTGGCCTTTATTAATCCCAAAAGTGCATGGGACGCCATTCTGACTGAAAAACCCTACCCCTTAAAAGCCGGCCTGCTTTGCGGCACCAATCCGGTGATCACACGGGCCAATGCCAGGGAGGCCTATGAGGCGTTAAAGAAATTGGAATTTCTGGTGGTCCTGGACTTTTTCATGACACCGACCGCGGAATTAGCGGACATTTTCCTGCCCTCCGGGACATGGCTTGAACAGAATCATGTGGCCGATAATTGGAAGCGTCATGGTTTTATTTTGGCCAGGCAAAAATGCGTTGAGGTCGGTGAATGCTGGCAAGACCACAAGATCTTTATGGAGCTGGGCAAAAAAATGGGCCAGGAATGGTGGGACACCGTGGAAGATGCCTTGGACTACCTACTGGAACCTGCGGGACTGGATTGGGAGACTTTTAAAAAAAAGGGATACCTGCAGGGCGAGATGGTCTATTACAAATACAAGGAACGGGGCTTTTCAACCCCCACCGGGAAAGTGGAACTCTACTCTACGGCCTTGGAAAAATGGGGGTATGATCCGTTGCCCAAGTATACGGAGATCCCGGAAAGCCCGGTCTCCAGGCCGGAGCTGACGGAGAAATTTCCTTATATCCTCAATGCGGGGTTTCGAACGCCGACCTTTTTCCATTCCGCCAATCGAATGATACCCTGGTTGCGAGAGATCCGGCCTGATCCCATTGTGGAAATCCATCCTGAAACGGCCCGCAAAAAAGGGATTCAGCAAGGGGACTGGGTCTATATTGAATCGCCTCGAGGCCGCGTTAAGGAACGCGCGAAATTAAACGATGGGATCGATCCGATGGTTGTGGTGGCGGAGCACGGATGGTGGTATCCGGAGATCAAGGATCCGGGGCATGGTTGGGACATTTCCAATATCAATATCCTCATGGATAATGCCTATGAAACGTTGGATCCGGCTATCGGTTCGACGAATTTACGTGTCTGTCTGTGTGATATTTATCCATGCGGAGATGAATAGGAGGATATGAGATGGAAAAGGTCTCTTTAATATTTTTCAAAAAAGATTGCATGGGCTGCCATGCCTGCGAGATCGCCTGTAAACAGGAACATGGTTTGGGTGTTGGTCCGAGATTGGTCAGGGTCTTGGAACATGGTCCTGATTTTAAACCGATCTACTGTCACCATTGCGCTAAGGCCCCTTGTATAGAGGCATGCCCTGAAAACGCCATCACCAGAAATGCGCAGGGGATAGTGTTGATCTCTAGTGAGGCCTGTATCGGATGCAAAGAGTGTCTGGAGGCTTGTCCGTTTAGTGCCATGCAGTTTGATGAAGACGCGGGGACAGCCATAAAGTGTGACCTGTGCATTGAGAGATTGGAGCGAGGCGAGGCTCCGGCATGCAGCACGGTCTGTCCCACGCAGTGCATTCAATGGGGTGATACAAAGGCATTTTTTAAACGCATGGATGAATCCATGTCGTAAACATGGCGTTCAACATTCGGCCTTTTTTTACGTCCGGAGGAATACCTTTTATCGAGAAAAGAAAACCGGTAATCTGGAAAGATCCAAAGACGGGTCTCGAATGGCAATATGAAGCACCCGGCGAGATGGATTGGTATGAGGCGCTGGAATACGCAAAGTCCATTACATTGGATCATAAGGGAGGTTGGCGTTTACCTGGCGTGAAGGAATTGGAGTCCTTACTGGATCGATCCCGGTATCGTCCGGTGATGCGAAATGAAATTCCTTTTAGGGACACATTGAGCTATTGGTCTTCAACGACGTTTGCGCCGAATACAAAAAACGCATGGATCATCATGTTCGATGGGGCTTATATCCTGAGTTATTCCAAGAAAAACAAGTATTATGTCCGATGTGTTCGGGGATAACACACGTTCGGTGATTTCATTTGGATGGTTGAATATATGCGCGGCGAAAATTGACGATCTCGTAAAAAGTCGGAAAATAAGTATTTTTGTCATTCCGGCGAAGGCCGGAATCCAGTCTTTTCAGATAGTTACATGGGCTCTGGACCCCGGCCTTCGCCGGGGTGACGACTTTTCACGAGTATGTCAAAATTGAACCGTCAAGCAGTGATGGGATTGATCAGCCGCTTTTCCACACTCTATCATGGGGCCATAATTGCCTTGATACCCAAGGCTCATATAAACACTCAAGCCCTTCCCGACAGGAGGTTTAAACCATGAAATGGGTAAAGGGGTCCATGGAATTAGAACTTCATGGCTTAAAGAGCTTGAGAAACATGTTTTTCACGATCTTCTCGCCTCTTAACACCGACTTGCTGATACCGGATTGGGTGAGACTCAATCTTTTCGCCAACGATGTTGTCGTCTCATCCAGTTCACTAACGGCCCAGTAACAAAACACACTCCTTGGTTCAATAAGCCGCTTGTATTTACCTTGCGAATATATTTCCCCGGATTCCATACCGAATATCTCTTCAACCCGTTTAGCCAAAGCATCCAGGTCATACCCCTTTGCTTTTAGCTCATACTCCCTCTCAAATCTCTCCCCTGCCTCTTTGAGCGCATCCAAAACAAATTGACTATCCCCAAGGATCTTCTCATCCCCTTTAAGCCGCCTTTCACTTTTCCTCAGTATTATCGCTTCAGACCAGCCTCCCAGTCTTCTGATGAGGCCGCCTCCTACCAGATCGGGCCTACGACCCTTTTCGATTCCTTCTGGAACATACTCTTTATTTCGCCGTTGCCCATTCTTTTTTTTGCCGAAAAACCCAAGCACATCATCCACATCCTGCCAATCGTTCTTTTTGTTCACGAGAATCACACCATGCCCGCAATATTTGTATCTATCCAGGCTGGAATAGTCTCTAACAATTTTTGCCCTTAATGGATATAAATGGATATACCTTACCAGTTCAAGAAAATATGGGTCTTCCTGACAAAGAATGGATTTGTATCGATTTTGAAAAAGCTGGCCATGACGTTTGTAACGGCGATTAAAGGTTACGGCATAACCTGTTAGAAGCTTTCGCATGATAGTGGCGATTGGATAATTCCCGGTTCTAAGAAGAAGATGGAAGTGATTTGGGAGTAGAGACCATGCATAACAGGATGTGGATGTACCTTTCAGAATATCCCCAAGACGATCGACAAAATTTTCTTTGTCCTGGTCATCTTTGAACATCTTCCGGCGTTCTATACCCCTCACCATTATATGATGCAGTGCGCCTGGTGTGCCTATGCGGGCTTGTCAAGGCATGAAGGGATGATGCAAAAGAAGGGATGTTCTTGTCAAGGAATTATTTCATGGACGTCCCTCTTGATAATGTACAAATTATCCATTCCTTTGCATTAATTTAATACCTGAATTTTGCACATAAACCACCATTTCGGCGATTCCAAACCGATAAAAATTTTCCTATCGAAACTAATCGGTGGCCATT
>JAFGGA010000114.1 GCA_016930835.1 Deltaproteobacteria bacterium | reverse complement strand
GGAAATTTGCGGCGAATTGTTTGGAAGATTGATAACTTAGATCAAATTAACACTTTTTCTGGAGTAGACAAACATCATAGGAGAAAAAGAATGAAGGATGGTCTTGGTTTTGTGATGGGTGTGAACCTCATTATCTGGATCGGCATTGCGATCTATCTCTTTTTGTTAGATCGTAAAATTAAAAACCTGGAAGAGATCATGAAAAAATAGTTTCAGGGTCTAGAGTTCAGGATTAGAAAGAAAAAGAGCATTAATCCTTATACCGGAACCCGTATATCTTACACCCCATTTTTGATAACTCCGAACACTGAACACCGAACGGTAAAAATATTCTCATGTCGAAAAAAATCAATAAATCACACATCATTGGTATTATCGTCATCATCATCGCCCTTGCCATGGCCATGTATTCATTTCGATCCAGTCTGACGAATTACGTCAGTGTTTATGAGGCCAAGGCCGGAAAAAATACCGTACAAGTAGCCGGCATATTGGTCAGAGACACGGCGCATTATGATACCCGGAACCATCATCTGATCTTTACCCTTCGGGAAGACGGCGGTGATGAAATGGTTGTTGAATACGGCGGTCCTCGACCGGCCGATCTGGAAGGGACCTCAAAAATAGTCGTTATAGGCAAATATAACACGGAAAAACAGACCTTTGTTGCGAAGGAACTTCTTCTAAAATGTCCGACCAAATATGAAAGCAGGGTCAAGGGATCATGACTAATCTTGGACAACTTTTAGTGTGGGCGGCCTTCATTGCCGTAGATTTATCATTTGTATGTTATGTCATTCATCATGTCGATGCGAATAATCAAATAATAAAAAAGATTGCCCGTGTCACCTTCTTGGGTTTTGTGGCCTTTATTACATTCGCCGCCATTCATCTCATGAACATCATCCTCAACCACGAATTCATCTTCAAATACGTGGCCAAATATTCATCAAAGGATTTACCGCTTCAATACTTGATCAGCTCATTCTGGGCAGGTCAGGAAGGCAGCTTTCTATTGTGGGTACTATTGAGTTCATGGCTGGGGCTAATTTTGATCTATCATGCCAAGGATATGGAACCGCAGGTTATGATAACGTACAACCTCATCAACCTCTTCCTTATGCTCCTTCTGATCAAGCAAAGTCCTTTTGCCATGTTGCCGCATTCCCCTCCGGATGGTCAAGGATTAAACCTCCTCTTGCAGGACCCATGGATGGTGATTCATCCGCCTGTCACCTTTTTGGGATATGCGAGTTTTGCCATTCCTTTTGCATTTGCCGTGGCCTCCCTCTGGCGACGACAATACGACCAATGGGTTCAATCGGCTCAACCGTGGACCATCTTTGCCTTTGTTACCTTAGGGGCAGGCATTATCATCGGGGGCTATTGGTCGTACAAGGTCCTGGGATGGGGCGGCTATTGGGCCTGGGACCCGGTGGAAAATGCCTCTTTGTTACCATGGCTGATGGGCATGGCTCTTATGCACGGCATGATCGTGCAACGCACCTTGGGCCGATTGCACAAAACCAACTTTTTATTGGCCATTCTTTCTTTTTGTCTCATTATCTACTGCACATTCCTGACCCGTTCGGGCGTGCTTTCAGACTTTTCCGTGCATTCTTTCACGGACTTGGGGATTACGGGTCTTATGGTCTGGTTCATGCTGATCTTCCTGGTCGGTTCTGTTTTATTGTTGATCATTCGAACCAAGGATATCGCGGCTTCTCAAAAAACAAAAGGCACAACCACCTTCTCCAGAGAACTCGGTCTCATTGCCGCCATCATTGTGTTGGGACTGCTGACCCTGATTACCGGGCTCGGCACATCTGCGCCCCTTATCACCGATCTTTTTGGAGAACCCGCTAAGGTCGCGGTAGAATTCTACAATCAGACCAACCTATTCCCGGCCATCATGATGTTGTTACTCCTATGCATTGTGCCTTATCTCCATTGGGGGGAAAATCAATTCTTGAATATATCCGCGCGGAAATGGATAGGCCCGATTTCGGGTGGGATAATAGCCATATTGGTGGCACTATCCAATGGTTATTCAGGAATGGCCGTCTTGCTGCTTGTCTTTCTAGCGGGCTTCTCAGCCACATTAAACCTCATTTTGGTTATTCAGCTTATCAAAAAACGGGTCCCCCTTGCTTCCGGGGCCTTCAGCCATTTAGGAATCGGCTTGATGTTTCTAGGGATCGTGGCGTCATCCGTCTATGATCGATCAGAAAAGACCTTTCTGACACAAGGGGCGAATCAGGATGTGATGGGTTATGGAATGAAGATGCTTGAGCCGGAATATAAGGAAACCAATGTTGGCCTTCACCTGGCAATCCCAATAGAAGTCTCAAAAGGAAGCACGCTGATCACGGCACGCCCAAATATCCGCGCGGAGTGGACTTCAGATGGACAGATCATGCGCCTCCCCCAACCTCATATCCAGCGGGGCATGGTTGCGGATCTCTATATCTCACCCTTGGAATTTGATCCCGGTGACCAAGAGGATCATTCAGGCCAGCATATCACCCTCAAACGAGGGGAGCGATTTTCGTTCTTAGACTATGAGTTCCTTTTTGTTAATTTTGATTTAACGAAAATGATGGGAAACCAAGATGGTCAGGGTTCCAGGGTTGGAGCGGAGATTGAGGTATCTTATCAGGGTGGAAAACCTGTTAAAGCAAAACCCTTCTTCAGCCCGGGCGAAGAACCCAACATGGATGCCAAGGTCAAATTACCGGGCCACCAAGATGCCTTTGTGACCTTAATCAGCCTGGATGCCGGGGCGAAAACCATCCATCTGGACTATGAAGGCCCCCTTCCAAGGACCAGCGGAAAACCAACCCAAGAAACTCCAACTGCGGTCATTGAGACGGCTGTCAAACCGGGCATGACCATCCTTTGGTTGGGCGTCTTCTTCGTTCTATATGGTGGATGCCTCGGGGTCTTACGGCGATTGTCCAAGTAATACCGATACTCTTCAATACCAAAATAATTACCCCAAAGAAGCAAACGAAGAGATACAGCGGTAGACCAGGTTGAAGGCTTTTTGTCAAAGCATGACTTTGAGGCCCTTTCATCCGTGGTGGTCACCAGGAGTCTGGATGAGGGGCTGACCGCATTAACCCAAGGACATCCCGGACATCCCGTGAGTCCCCTTAGTCCAAATATCGCCATGATGGGGTAGCCCTCCGATCCAGAAAGGGCCGAGTCTTTTATGAATCATTTGAATGCTGCTAGCCTTTTGGATATGAGCCTGATTATCGTGGAAGACAAGGGGCTCCCAAAAACGAAAGGGGCAAGTCGCATCGATATCTGGTGGCGCGGACGGGAAAACGGTTCACTGATGGTCCTTCTGGCGCATCTTCTTACATTGAACTGGGATTGGGCCGGGGTGGAGATCCGATTGCTTCGGCTTATCGATGGTGAAGCTGGAAGAGAACCATCCACACGGGCGCTGTGGGAGCTGGTGGAACAAGCGCGGATCAAGGCCGAGGTTCAGGTCTTGGTTTCGGATTCACCTTTCTCTGAAATCCTTGCACGTCATTTGGCCGATGCGTCAGTGGTCTTTTTGGGTTTTAATGTACCCGAACAGGAACTGGCCCCGGCATTTCAATCCTATTTTACCGACATGATCTCCAGGCTCCCCACCACCATTCTGGTATCTTCCTCGGGAAAGGCTGATCTGTTTGCGTAACAACAGGCTTTGTCATATCGCGCTGCCAGCATAATACCCCTTTAACGGTGTTCAGCCATCAGTGGAATAAAGCTTGGCTTCTTTTTCGAGGAGATCAAAAATCTTGTTCGGATTGCGATTTTTGTATTTTTTTAAGAGGGAAGCGTAAGCGTTGGCATCAAAAGGTTCTTGCCTATGCATGACCGACAACATCATGGGTGCCAGAATCGCTCCGATCATATGAATGGTTTCATGGTGGGAACACCTTTTTTGCCGCATGGCATTGTAAAATTGAAATGCCTCGATAGGTTCTTTGCTTGCCAATTGATCTTCTACCGTAAGATGGATGAAGATATGAAGAAATGGGTTCGTCTCAATCTCGGGATCAAACTCGTGGTCACCCAATATATCGGCGAATTCGAATTGGTTGAAAAATTCATCTTCATGATCTTTGATTATCCGGGCCAACTTCAATTCATCCGGTGACAAGCCGTCAAGATCGTTTGCTTTGGCTCTTTCCCATAGGCTATGGATAAATTCCCGCGATGTGGCCTTGAGTTGAAGCATTTCTTCTTCCGATTCTTCACTCTCGTCAAAATCATCATCTTCCATGAGATCTTCTGTTTCATGAAAGGCATATTCAAAACGTCTATCCGGATCATCAAATACGATCTCCGAAACGCTGAAATGATCGGGATTAAAATCATTGCCAAGCCATTCTCTGGTATCTTCATATTCTTCATGATCCGGATCAGATAAAATCTCCAATAGATCTTCATACCCGAAGATCCCTCCACAATCCTCAGGCGGGCAGGCCCGCTTCCCTGTAACACAGACAGGATATCGTATTCCCTCCTTATGGGGAATGATTTTTTCCAATTTGATCTCGTGCTGCCAATCATCGCTAAAATCATAACTATACAAGGCCTTGTTGTTTTCAAGGGTGAAATATCTTTTTATTTTTTGTTCCCATCCGGGCAGAATCCTTTTCCCTTCCCAATGGTCATCCGGGATACCAATCTCCTCTTTTTTACCGGTTTTCGGATTTTGAATCGCAAAAGCATGAAGGTGATAATCAGACCATCCCATGGCGTCCTGAATAGCCACATGCAGGTCCCAGAACGAATAATTTTCAGGCACCTGAATCCGGCGCCAGATAGGGGGTCGGATACCCAGCAGGGTTACTTTAAATTGGTAGAGGTTTTTGGATTGTTTGATCATAAATCTTCAATTTGAAAGTTTTCCATTAGAAATGTTTCGGTTGAATAACTCCATTCTTTGCCCCCCTCATTATCATCAATCTTATTTAGGTTCAATGAATTTTATCCACCTTCCCCCCTCGTGTGGCCCGATTTGTACAGACTTTGACAAATCAGCCAAATATGTTAATAATATAGACCATTAATCAACAAAGAGAGAACATGTTTTATGAAAAATGAAGAAAGTGAAGGTCCTAAACAAAAACGTCCCGCAGTTAAAATCCGCCAAATGGAGATCGATGATATCGCCAAGGTCTTTCATCTGGGCGAAACGTTATTCAAGGCCGGAGAGGCCCCAAATACCTATCGAACCTGGGATGAGTATGAGGTTATTGAGCTTTTTTATGGGGATGTGGAGTTTTGCTCGGTCGCAGTTCTGAAAAAAAAGATTATCGGCTTTGCCTTGGGAAGCACCATTACCAAATCCCATTCCGCTTGGAAATACGGCCACCTCATTTGGCTGGGTGTGGACCCGGCCCATCAACAAATGGGGGTGGCGGAAAAACTTTTTAAACGTTTTAAAGAAGTAATGCTCAAGGAAAACGTCAGGATGCTCGTGGTCGATACGGAGGCCGAAAATATTCCGGCCCTTAAACTCTTCCGAAAACTGGGTTTTCGCAACCCGCAACAACATATTTATTTGACCATGAACCTGGAGAGCGAGAGACAACTCTTGAAAAAGAGGGAAAATGGAGGCCCCGCTGAGGAAAGAAACAACCGAAATCACCGCCACGGATGACGATCGTCAACGCATTGACCCGCAACGGTTGAAACGCCTTTTCCATCGAATGGTGGATATCTACAGCCCCACCGGCAAAGAGGAAGAGCTGGCCGATTACGTTCGGGGATATCTTAAGCGCAAAGGGCTGCCGGTCTCACTTCAAGAAGTAGATGAAAATCGGCACAATGTATTGGTGGTTCCTCCGGATACGGATATTCAGATAGCCCTGGTGGGTCACTTAGACACGGTATCGGCCTATGAGCTGGAGGAATACGGCTATTCAGAGGAGGGGGATATCATAACCGGATTGGGGACGGCCGACATGAAAGGCGGCTGTGCCGCCATGATGGAGGCATACCTTACACTCTGGAGAGCCGGTCAGACCCGCCTCCCGGTCGCCCTTTGTCTTGTGGTGGGGGAGGAGGAAGAAGGGGATGGCGCCGCGCAATTGGTGAAAGAATATCATTTCCCCTGGGTGATTATCGGAGAACCCACGAACCTTGTCCCTTGTCTCAGCCATTATGGTTACGCGGAGATCCAAGTGTCCACGCAAGGCAAACGGGTCCACGCATCCCTGGCCGGGGCTGCATCCAATGCCGTGCAAGCGCTTCTGAATGTACTCTTACGCATCTCCAGACACATACAGCGGAAGAGACCCGACCTGGGATTGAATATTCGGGATCTATATAGCTCTCAATCGGGATTCGCGTCGCCGGATTATTGTGAGGCATGGCTGGACTTGCACTTGCCGCCGTCCGCTCCCATGGGAGAAATCGTAACCGAGGTGGAGGAGATCTTTGCCAAGGAAAAAAAACGACACCAAGCGGTTGAAGGGGAATGCCGCATCGCAACCATGATCGGCGGTTATGAACTGCCTGAAAAAGGCCCTGTCGTGAATGCCCTCAAATCAATATTTAATGAAAGGGCATGGGAATGGTCACCCCGGGCGTTTAAGAGCCATTCCGACGCCAATCAACTATGGGCAGCCGGGATCAAGACCCTATTGTTTGGACCCGGCAGTATTGAGTATGCCCATGCGCCCCAAGAGGCGGTGGCTTTCCAGCAGGTGATTTGGGCGGCTGAAGTTTATAAGGACCTGATGTTACGTATTGGGAGTCTTCATCCTTAGCGAATAAGTAAGGGAATGAGATGACACAAGGGGAACATACCCGTTTGAACAGTGTAATCACGGTTCTCCTCATGCTGGGGATCTTCGGCCCCTTGATATTCTCCTGCGCCAGACCCACAACGCGCATTACCAAAAATACGTCACGTATCGCGACTACCCTTCAAGAAGAAAAAGGGCTGGACGTCAACGATGTCGAACGGCGTGTTCGTGAGGAATATGAAAAATGGGAAGGAACCCGACATGTCTTGGGAGGAAATGATGAAGGAGGAATTGATTGCTCCGCATTTGTACAGGCCATATATAAAAGCGTATTTCATATCAACCTGCCCCGGACCACGAAAAAACAGGTCAATATGGGCATGCCCGTCAACAGAAGTGAACTCCAGGCCGGGGATCTTGTCTTTTTCAAACCCCCATCCGCTCCCCGTCATGTGGGCATTTACTTGAGCGGGAATGAGTTTGTTCATGCCTCAAAAAGCAGCGGCGTGACGATTTCTGAAATCGATCACATGTTTTGGGGCAAATACTACTGGACCGGACGTCGGATCCTACGGTAATCATTATGCAATCATCCCTTTATAAAAAAATCGGCACCGCCTCCATCATTATGGTATCTTCCGTGTTTTTGAGCCGGGTGATGGGTTTGCTTCGGGAGGTTGTGATCGCGGCCGTGGGCGGCGTCAGCTATTCGGTAGATGCCTACCAATTGGCCTTTATCTTACCCGAAGTCCTCAATCATGTGGCGGCCGCCGGGTTCCTTTCCGTAACCTTCATCCCGATCTTTGATCAATACCTTGTCAAAGGGCATGAAGAGGAAGGCTGGCGGGTCTTTTCCTTGATCTTGACCATATTCGGAATCGGCCTTTCCATCCTGATCCTTATTGCCTTTCTCTGGGCCGAACCGTTGGTGGGCTTCGTTGCCCATGGCATTTCCAATCCCCAAACCAAGGCCATGGCCGTAAAAATGACTCGGATTATCCTTCCCGCCCAATGGTTCTTTTTTACGGGCGGGCTTTTCATGGCCGTCCAATTCGCCAAGGAACGATTTTTCCTGCCTGCCTTGGCTCCTCTTATCTACAATCTGGGAATCATATTGGGTGGTCTGGTACTTGGCCCTTGGATCGGAATGGAAGGTTTCGCATGGGGGGTGTTGGCGGGTGCCTTTTTCGGGAATTTCTTTTTACAGTGGATCGGAGCCGGGCGTGTGGGGATGACACTCACCTTCACGATGGACATCATGCATCCAGATATGAGACGATATCTCTTCCTGACCCTTCCCCTTATCCTCGGGCTCACCATGATGTTCTCCACCGAGGTTTTTTTCAGGCTCTTCGGAGCCTATATGCCCGAAGGCACCATCGCGGCCTTGAATTATGGACTCAGAATAACGCTGATCTTGGTGGGTCTTTTCGGCCAGGCCGTAGGGGCCGCTTCTTTCCCATTCATGTCCCGTCTGGTAGCGGAAGGGCGGATGGATGATATGAATCGACTGCTTAATCAAACCCTACGATATTTATCCCTCGTGATCCCATTTTCCATCTTACTCATAGTGCTTCGACATGAAGTGGTTTATATCCTATTTAAACGCGGCCATTTTGATGCGACCGCCACTCTTTTGACATCTCATCTCTTGCCTTATCTCTTAATCGGTGCCTTTGCCTTTTCGGCCCAGACAATCGTGGTGAGAGGATATTATGCCGTGCAGAATACCCTGTTCCCGGCGATCTTTGGAACGATAGCCGTGATCCTGAGCATCCCTTTTTATCTGATGGGCATGCGGCAATGGGGACCTGTGGGCGTGGCCATGGGCGTCTCTTTTTCCGCTTTCCTTCAAGTCATTGTGCTCTATGTGCTTTGGAATAAACAGAGTGGAAACAGGGGTGGAGAGGTATATGGTCATGTAGGCAAGATGGTTTTGGTCAGTGTTTCCCTCGGAATCATTTTAGAAGGATTCCGCCGAATCATCCTCTCGAATTTGGATCAATGGACATTTATGGGATCGCTGGTAAGGTCACTCATCATTGGGACTTTATTTTTATCCGTTCTTTATCTTATCGGGAGATGTTTAAAAATCAACGAAATCCGGTATGTTTTTGATAAGCTTATTATGAAAGGGAAAAAGGATTAGCTCATGGAAGGGTTTAAAAAGGCCGCTATATTAGAAAACGCGTATGAAGCTCAGTTGTTGGATTCAATACTGACTGGGAGGGATATCCCGCATGAAATGCGCTCTTATTATGATACCTCTTTTGACGGTTTGTTCCAGGCTCAAAAGGGTTGGGGGCATGTGAGCGCCCCGGAACGTTTTCATGAGGAGGTCAAGGATATCCTGTCGGAGATCCGAAAAGGGATCGATCCGATGGAGGAAATGGAATAGACTATTCTTCAAACACCGCCGGTCGCACCTTTATAACGGCTTCTTTCCGTATATGAACGCTTCCCGGTTTGGCCCCTTTGGGCTTTGTAACATATTGAGCCCGCGTAAAGGATACGGGCACCACTCCCGCTTTCCTGGCCTTGCTATGATAGGCCGCGATGGCCGCGGCTTGTTTAAGGGTCTCCTTGTCAGGCTCCTTGTCCGGTTTAGCCCTTAGGAGCACATGGCTTCCGGGCATACCATGAACATGGAACCAATAATCATCGGGCTTTGCCGCCTGAAGGCTTAAAAAATCATTATCCACATCGGTCCTCCCCACCAGCACGTTCCAACCGCCGGGAAGTTCGTAATGATGAACCCTTCCCCGAAGTTTGTTTTCCATGGATTCTATTTCAAGTGTATTATTCATTTGACTTCAATTCATCCCTATTATTTATTATTTGAAACGGGTTCCTGGATATGAGGATCTTTTTTCAAGCTTCCCCATAATCCTGTATGGTCTATCCCATAAATCAGGTTATTTTTCAACGGGCTTGAAACATATCGGAAAATCCATTATAAGGAGCGATCTATAAAATCTGAAAGGAGTACTCTCATGGCTCAGAAAACGAATTATAAAGAGGACGTTGAACGGCCCATTGCCGTGTTTGAAACCAACCATGGAACATTTGAGGCGGAATTATATGCAAAGGAATGCCCAGAGACGGTCTGGAATTTTATTAATCTTGCCGAAGGCCGACAGGAGACCCAAAAGGCGGGGAATTTTTATGACGGACTTACTTTCCATCGGGTGATCAGCGGTTTTGTCATTCAAGGCGGGTGCCCTGTGGGAAATGGGACAGGAGGGCCCGGTTATCGTTTTAAGGATGAATTTGACGCTTCCTTACGACATGACAGTGAGGGGATACTTTCCATGGCCAATGCGGGGCCCGGGACCAACGGCAGCCAGTTTTTTATCACCCTCGACGCCACCCCTCATCTGGATGATCGCCACTCGGTGTTCGGCAAGGTCATCAAAGGAATGGATGTGGTGCGAAAAATCGGTTCCGTGGAAACCGACCGCATGGATAAACCCATAAAGCCGGTGGTGATCACGCAAGTAAGCATACAGAGATAACCTCTTTCTCGCGAAATGACTTCTCTCAGTCTCTTGGGTTGAAAAATCCGCCGTCAACGGCTAAGGTGGATAAAACCCATCGTCACCCCGGTTCCTTAACATATACGGGAAGAACTCTTGCCGGAATCCAGCGCCATGGCCGGGGTACAGAAACCATTGAAAAAAGTGGATTCCGGCTCTAATCCCTTATTTTTTTCAACAACCATCCCATATTCTCACCCAGGACCTTCATGGTCCGGATGCCCTCTTCATCTTTTTCCACATCCCCCTTTTCCCGACCACCAATACCCATGTTCCAATAGCACGATCCCGGTACAACCATCTGGGTAATGAGAAAGAAATGGTTGATGGTGTCAAAGGCATGGATGCTGCCCGCCCGTCTCACCGCTATCACCGCTGCACCTGGTTTGTGTTTGAACAGATCCCCGTTCGCTCTGGCCACAAATCCGGCCCGGTCAATCAAAGCCTTCATCTCCGGGCTGACATCCGTGAAATACGTGGGAGAACCCAGGATCATACCATCGGCCTCGATCATTTTTCCGAGGCATTCATTAAGCAAATCGTCATTCATGGAACAGCGGTTGTCCTTGTTTTCAAAGCACTTGTAACAGGCCCGGCAACCATGGATCTTTTTGCCCGCCAGAGTTAAGGTTTCCGTATCAATGCCTTGCTTCCGTAATTCCCCAAGTACATAATGAATCAAGATGGATGTGTTTCCGTCCTTCCTTGCGCTGCCGTTAATGGCTAATACTTTCATTTCCTATTCCCCCCATATTTTTCTAATATCTGATTTTTCTTGACATTGTTCAGTTTCAGAATTTGAATAGCCAATCGCTTACGTTATTCTTTTTACCTTAACCAAGGAGATTCTTCATCAAAATTGATGGTCTCGTAAAAATTGATTGATTATTACCTGAATTTTGCACATAAACCACCATTTCGGCGATTCCAAACCGATAAAAATTTTCCTATCGAAACTAATC
>JAFGGA010000113.1 GCA_016930835.1 Deltaproteobacteria bacterium | reverse complement strand
TGAAGAAAAAATCTAAAATCGCTCATTGTATTTAGTATTAAAATGGCCTCCGTTTGATTTCGATAAAAAAATTTTTCGGCTTGGCATCGCTGAAATGGTGATTTGCGTGCAAAATTCAGGTATTAAGGAGGAGAGAATAAGGACATGAAATCAGATGCTACCACATTAACGGTTATGAATCCTCAGGGCGAGATTGATACCTCTTTGGTCAGCGGGGTCTCTCCGCGTGTTGAGGATCTTGAAGGAAAGACAATCGGACTTTACTGGAACGGCAAGCCTGACGGGGATCTTTTCTGGGACATTATCGAAGGCCGTCTCAAGGAGAAATTTCCAAAGATAAAGGTCTTGAGATACAACGGGCCGGGTGATCTGGGTGATAAAATGGCCCCCAATATCGCCAAGGAAGTCGACGCGTTAATGTATGGAGTCGGGGACTGAGGTTCTTTTACCGCTGCCAGCGTGTCTGGCACAGTAAGATTGGAAAGACTCGGCATTCCAGTGGTGCTCGCTGTCGCGGGAGGATTTGAAAAAGACGCTCATTCAGCATGCTTTGCCCATGGAATGCCCACATTGCGTCAGGTGGTTGTCCCGGGTTATGTGTGGGGCCGCCAGCCCAGGGAAGCGAAGATACCGCTTGCCGAAGAGGCATTTGACAGGCTTGTTGAAGCCATGACACGGCCTCTTACATCCGAAGAACGGAGGCCAGAACCCCAAAAGGCTGTTTTGGAGCCGGTCGAGATTTCAGCGGATAATTACGAGCTTGCTGTCGAGCGGTTTAATGAAATGGCCCTTGAGAAAAGGTGGGGGGATGGATTGCCCCTCATACCTCCAACCGCTGAAAAGATCAAATGGATGCTCTCTGGTACGAACAGGTCGCCTGATGAAATCATAGGCAGGGTTTCTCCAAGCAGAGGTGTCGCAACCATTGAAAAGATCGCAATCAGTTCCGTGATGGCGGGGGCCAGGCCGGAATACCTATCTGTAATCATCGCGGCAATGGAAGGGTTGACCGATCCCGATTTTGACCTTCTTCACGTTCAGGCTTCCACGGGCAACTTTACTCTTGCTGTTTTTGTATCCGGCCCGATTGCTAACGAGATCAACATGAACTCGGGAATCGGCTACCTGGGCCACGGCAATCGCGCCAACAATACGATCGGACGCTCAATCCGGTTATGTCTGACAAACCTGGGGCATACATGGCCGGGCGTAAGCGATATGGCCGTGGTGGGAAGGCCTTCATCTCACACCTTTTATACCTTTGCCGAAAACAGTGATTTTTCACCCTGGGAGCCCTATCATACGGGGCGGGGTTTCAAAAAGGATGATAGTTGTGTCACCGTTTCAACCGTAGGCAGCTATGGCGGTTTTGCCGTGAATCAGCTTTCGGGTCGTACCGTGCAGGTCGTATTAAATGAAATCGTTCAGGGCTTGACCCGGTTTCGTCGGATATTTAACCTTTTTAAGCGAGGGGAGGCTAATCCACTGGCGCACTGGTCCAAGCACATCATCATGGTATATCCTCAGGCCGCAAATCAGCTCAACTCCCTGGGATTTAATCAGGAGCGCCTTGAGAATTATCTATATGAACGCTCAAGCATACCTTTTGAGGAAATGGGACCTGATGAGGTGAACAGCCTGAAGGAAAGGATCAAGGGAAGCCACGAAGGCGGAATGCTGCTTGCCGATACGATTCCTCCCGATCGGATAAGATTTTTTGAGGAGATCCTGAGGCCTGGAGGCAGGATTCCCGTTTTGATTTCGCCCAAGGATATCCATATAGTCGTATCCGGAAGCGGCACCGGCATACCGGGCAGCGTTGTCTGGATGTCTTATATCAAGGCGGTTTACGAATGGACCTCCCACCAGACAAGGAAAATAAGCGGCGCCACCCTTACTCAAGAAGGGCGATAAAAAAGGTTTTTTCAATTGATGTTCTGATGGAACAGGTAAGTGGCACTTCCTACAGATTCCTTATCTTTTCATTCATGAATGGTCTACATACCCTCTCATTCGACAGGGAGAAATAACTTGGTGTAACAATATGGAAAAAAAGATAATCATTGTCGGCGCAGGGATCGCGGGGCTTTCGACGGGTTGTTATTCCCGAATGAACGGTTTTCAAACAACGATATTTGAAATGCATAATATCCCGGGCGGTTTGTGCACGGCCTGGAAACGAAAGGGTTATACATTCGACATCAGCATGCACATGCTGAATGGTTCGAAGTCCGGCCCCTTATATCAGATGTGGAACGAACTCAGCGTGGTTCAGGACCAGGAATTTTTTTATCATGACCTCATGATACGAGTTGAGGGCAAAGGGAAAGGCCTCGATATATGCACGGATGCCCGTCGATTAGAGGAACAGATGCTTCGTTTGTCACCGGCTGATTCAAAGGTGACAAAAGAATTTGTGAAATTGATCAGCGGCAGGAATATGATGAACGCCCTGCCTCTAAAACCCTCGGAAATGATGGGTTTTTTCGGCAACCTGAAGATGATGATGGCTGTTTTACCCATCATGGGGACTTTTCGAAAGTTCGGAAAACTGACGATCCAGGAATTTGCTCAACGCTTCCAAGATCCTTTTTTACGAGAAGCAGTCCGTTTCATAATCGACGCCCCTGGATGGCCTATGTTGCGGTTTCCCATGATCGGTCTGGCCGGCTTCCTGAAGTCCTCGGTTATGGAAGCGGGTGTGCCTCTAGGAGGCTCTCAGAAGGTCGTCTTCCGAATGGCCGATTATTATCGAAAGCTTGGTGGTGATATCCATTATAAAAGTCACGTCAAGGAGGTGATCATCGAGAATGATCAGGCTGTCGGCATACGTCTGGACGACGGCACCGAACACCGCGCGGACATCATAATCTGGGCGGGCGACGGCCATACGGTCATTTTTGACATTTTCGGTGCCCGTTATGTTGAGGATGAGATCCGGAATATGTACGATGAATGGACCCCTGTCCTGCCGCTCGTCCACGTGATGATGGGTGTTGATCGGGATTTCAGTAATGAACCGCATCGCATGATCTTGGAATTGGAAAAGCCCATCCAAATCGCTGGAGAAGAACACCGATGGTTGTGCTTTCTGCATCATTGTTTTGACCCGAGTATGGCCCCTCCAGGAAAATCCGCGGTGGAGGTTTGGTATGCGACCCGCTACCATTACTGGGACAACTTAGCCCGCGACCGGGCCCGCTATGGTGAAGAAAAGAAACGTATCGCGGATTTTACCATCCAAGCGTTGGATAAACGTTGGCCGGGTTTTGCCTCACAGGTTGAGGTGGTGGATACTCCGACTCCAGCTACCTATGTCAAATATACGGGAAACTGGCAAGGATCGCCGGACGGCTGGTACATCACGCCCGACAATATGATGAAGCGGACTATGCTGCGGCGCTTGCCGGGGCTGTCCGGATTCCATATGGTCGGCCAGTGGACGGTACCGTTTTCCGGTACCGTAATGGCGGCACTTTCCGGCAGGCAACTCATTCAGTTGCTGTGTAAAGAATACCGCAGACCCTTCGTGACCTCCGCACCGTAGAGACCACGTCGGAAGATCGGCTTAGAAGGTGAGATCATGGTCAGAATGAGATTGGTGAGACTTTTAGAAAGGTCTTAACATCCAACAGACATTGATTAATGATCAATAAATATTGATCATTAATCATGCAATCACTCGTTTTTCGTTGTTAGGCCTTGAACCTTCCAACCATTTGAGTGAGTTTTTCCGCAAGACGGCTTAATTCTTCAGCGCTGGCATTCAACTGAGAACTGCTGTTGGATATTTCATCAATCCCTTGGTTGGTTTCGGCAATATCCTTTGCGATATCACCGGCTACCATGCTGCTCTGGGCCACATTCTGATTCACTTCCTGTATTCCCGAGGAGATCTGGTTGATATTGGAGGCAACTTCCCTGGCAGTGGCGGATTGCTCTTCAACGGAAGCGGCTATGGAGGAAACGATCTCGTTGACCTGGTGAATCACTTTGGTGATCTGCTCGAATTCTTTAACCGTTCCGGCGGTCGAGTTTTGAATACTCTCGATTTTGGCTTTTATTTCCAGGGTGGCATCGGCTGTTTGTCTGGCCAGCTCCTTAATCTCATTCGCCACAACCGCAAAGCCCTTGCCCGACTCTCCGGCTCTGGCAGCCTCAATAGTCGCATTGAGGGCCAGTAGATTGGTCTGTTCGGAGATTTCAGTAATGGTCTCCGTAACCTTGTTGATCTCCAAAGCATCCTTTCCAAGCTCGCCGACCCGGTCGGAGGCGCTTTTTACTTTGACTACCGCATCGTTGGATATGGCCCGTCCGTTCTCCGAGTTTTGGGCGATTTCATTAATGGTGGAAGTCATCTCTTCGATGGCGGCCGCCACCAGACTTACGTTGGTGGATGCTTGCTCCATGGCGGAGGAAACCGAGTTGACGTTGGTGCTCATCTCTTCCGAGGCGGCGGCTACGGTATTCGTCTTTTCGGACATCTTGTCGGCGCTCTGGGACATATGGTTCGACAGGCTGGATAAATTGCCTGCTGACACATTTAGCGTGTTGGCATTCTTAATGATTTCCTGAATAAGCGCCTGCATTTTTTCCATAAAGATATTAAACCATTTGGACAGCTCTCCGGTTTCATCATTTTTAGAGGCATCCAGGCGCGCGGTCAAATCGCCTTCACCTTCGGCAATATCCTTGAATCGGCCGACAATCCCCTGGATGGGTTGAATGATTCTGCTGGAAACAAACCATGTGATGGGTATGAAGATCACGATGGCGAAAAAGGTAGACAGGGCCATGAATAAAACAATCTTATTTCGCTCTTCAATGATCTTTTTATCGGAATAGACCAGTACCAAACCGCCATAAGACAGATCTTTGATCGTGAAGGGTACGAATATGTTGAACCGACCATCTTCTTCAATGGCATGGAGCTTTTTCTCGTTCACCATAGCGGATACAGCTTCGGAAATGGCCATATCTTTTTTTTCGGATTCATTGTAATGGACGACCTCTTGATCCTTTTTGTAGCTTAACACGACTACCTTGCCATTCTTATTTACAAATTTGATTTCAAGCAGGTCATCTCTGAAATTCAATATCTCTCCGAATAGAGCGGGCTGGATGATACTGATAAACAAATCGATTGTCGCAATGTTTTCCGCATCCGCGTTTTTATTGTCGGAATCTTTTTCAAGGTAGATGAGCGTTGATTCCAGCCTACTACTTAGATCAATATATGGTACTTGAGCAAGTCCTTGGGCTCCCGAAATAAATTCGGTAAAAAAAACAGAGCGTACCCGAACGTATTGAATGATGGCGGCTACAACCTGGATCGAAAGGATTAACAGTAAAACAGTCATAATGATTTTGCTTTTGATCGTACGGAACATTGCTATCTCCCTTTAAGAGAAGAAAGGGTTTAAGGAAAAGTCATCATGATTCCGGAAGGACATATTGGATAAGCGTAAAAAAAATACTTTAATAAAAAACTGCAATTCTGTCAAGCCATGAAGGCCCATGATGCGAAGCCTAAGTTTTTAAAAATATATTCCATTGTTCCTTGTGCCCTATTTCTGGAACCTTGTGTTTATCCGCTTCCATGTGAGTTTATTCTCGTTTTAAAGATGGCTTAATCATCTCTTTTCAAGCTTTTCTATTCAACTTTGTCCACCAACCCATATTCAACAGCCTTTTCCGCGCTGAACCACGTTGTATTCCCCTCCAGCCTTTCCCAGTCTTGTTTGGTTAACTTGCTGTGGGATGTCAATTTTCCAATATATCTATCGCGCAGCAGACCCATTAATTCATGTTGGGAACGGATATCCGAAGCGGTTTCGCGACCCGGCCATTTCCAGATCGAGGTCTCGTGGACCATGAATATAGTCCCTGGAGCGGCATTACGGATATTACAGACGGCAAAAACCGGGACGGCCGCGCTGGCCACTATACCAGACGCGTGGGCATTGACCGTGAAACCTTCCCTTTTGGCACGTTCAATCTGATCCGCTAAGGCAAGCCCTGAAAAGGCATCACCACCCGGTGAGTTGATGAAGAGGTTTAACTTGCGGATATTGGTGTTCATTTTCAGCACGCTAATGTCATTCCATAGGCTTGACACATCACCGACTGATAGATCTGCGAAAATCTTGATAAAGGCCTCATCTTTTAAAATAAAAGACATGTGTGAAAGGGTTCCCTCTTGATTAGGTACTTCCATGGATTTGTGCACGATGTTGTTAAGGCTGTTGGTATCGGCGACTTCAACCTTTGAAGGGTCTATGGCTTGGACCTTAACGATCACCTCTTGGGATGACTGTGCACCGTTTTTTGTATCGGTTAACGGTGCTGTCGTGGCGCAGCCAGTCATTGTAATGGCGAAGATGGAAACGATGATACATTTTTTAACCATGATTTATGAAAACCTCCTCATACTTTAATACCCTCTGGCATATATGCCTAATATCCAAAAATATTTTCAGGCATCATCCATGCTTCGATGGGAATATTTTTGTTACCGTTCAATTTTTTCACTCACACACTAATAAGCAAAAGGCATACCATACTGTAAGTTGTGTCCGATTATTGATGAGAAGAGCGTTTGGTTTGTAAGTGCAACCCTGGGATCTTCAGATATTTCCTGATGGATGCAATCTATTTTTGCAATATATTCAGCTTCATGCTTGTTCAAAAACGCTTTTCAAAGGTAGGGGGATCTTTTTTCAAGTTCACAACGCAAAAGTCCAATGACATTTGTTTTGGGCATCAATGATTCACCGTTGTGAAATATCCATTGGTTTGGTTGTTCAGGATTTTTCAATGGACAAGTGGTTTGTATGATTTTCAAAGGTTCATGAAGGATCTTCAATCAAGCAATAGGCGGAAATTTGGCTTTTACGTCAAATATCCGGCATTATGGTGGCTTTAAAATTTTTTAAAAAAGGTTGATCATTCCTCTACAATTTTGTAATTTATCGAGAACCCGGGTATAATATCTTTTTTCAAAGATATTGGGCGAACCCCCAAAATCCTGACCGATTCATTTTAGATCGCCCGCCTTAGGGAACGAAAATTTTCAAAACCAAAGGAGAAACACAACCATTCATGACTGAGAAAATTCCAAGTCCTAAGCCGAATGAAATTGTTTGCCTTTATGAGATAACCAACGCCATTCACTCCACATTTGAACTTCGAAAATCCCTATACAAAGTACTGGATCTTTTGGCCGAGCATCTTGGTATGAACCGCGGCAGCATTACCTTGTTGGATCCGGAGACTTCCGAGATCCATATTGAAGTGGCTCATGGGATTTCGTCTGAGGCCAAGACCAAAGGCCGATATAAATTGGGGGAAGGGATCACCGGACGAGTGATTGAATCAGGTCGACCCTTGGCGATTCCTCGATTGACTGATGAACCCCTTTTCCTTGATAGAACCGGCGCGAGGCGTCTGGTGGATAAATCAAAAATTGCTTTTATCTGCGTGCCCATTAAGGACGGCAGAAGTGTTATCGGAGCCCTTAGCGTGGATCGTTTATTTGACGGCACTTCATCCATCCAAGAGGATGTTAGACTTTTATCCATTATTAGCAGCCTCATCGCTCAAAAAGTCAGCATGCTGGAAAAAATCAACCGAGAGAAGGATCAGCTCAGCAGAGAGAACATTCGACTTAAAAAAGAACTTACCAAAAAATACAGTTTTAGCAGCATTATCGGTAATAGCCGAAAGATGCAGGAGATTTTTCATCTCATCAGTCAGGTGGCCAAGAGTAATGCCAATGTCTTGCTCCTGGGAGAGAGCGGTACCGGTAAAGAACTGGTGGCCAATGCCATCCACTATAACAGTCTGCGGGCATCCAATCCTTTGGTGAAGGTAAATTGCGCCGCACTCCCGGGCAATCTCGTAGAGGCAGAGCTGTTTGGTTATGAAAAAGGAGCTTTTACCGGCGCAACCCGGCAAAAGGCCGGAAAATTTGAGTTGGCCAATAATGGGACTATCTTCCTGGATGAGATTGGGTCTTTGATCCTGGAGAGTCAGGGAAAACTTTTGCGCGTCCTTCAAGAGAAGGAAATGGAACGTCTGGGGGGGACTCAGGTGGTAAAAGTCAATGTTCGTTTGATAGCGGCAACGAATATTGATCTGGCTGAGGCCGTTGAAAAAGGTTCTTTTCGAGAAGATCTTTTTTATCGTTTAAATGTTTATCCCATTTACCTGCCTCCATTGCGCGAAAGGGAAGCGGATATCCTTTTATTGGCCGATTATTTCCTCGAAAAATATGCCGAGGAATACAAAAAAGATATCCGTCGAATTTCAACTCCGGCTATAGACGCCTTGACCCGTTACCATTGGCCGGGCAATGTCAGGGAACTGGAAAATTGTATTGAAAGGGCTGTGTTGCTTTGCGAAGACCAGGTCATTCACAGTTATCATCTACCCATGACCCTGCAAACAGCGGAGGATACGGGAACTCAACAATCGATGTCTCTAGAGGATGCCGTGTCCAGATTTGAAAAAGAATTGATTATTGATGCCCTTAAAAGCAGCCGGGGGAATATGAGAAAGGCGGCCACTGCCTTGGAAACAACAGAACGTATCTTCGGGTATAAGGTGAAGAAGTATGGTGTGAATCCGAAACAATACAGGTGATGAAATAATATCGACTATAGTGTTGCGAAGTTTTAGGATTGTTAAGTAGGCCATGGAGAACATATCCTGAAGGCGCAAGGCTTATGGAGCAGGGCGAAAGGAAGAGACAAGATTTTCATTCCATCCACCCTTTGAGCCTTTTGCCTATTTCCACCTATCATCATCACCCTTTTTCACGTTAATATATCGAATGCTCTCCATTCGTCCCTGATCATTGATAAAGGAGCTAAGGAACCAGCTCACGATACTGATAAGGACTGAACCGAAGACCGCGGACCAGAAACCATGGACTGTAAACCCGGAGATGACGCCGGATACCATCATGAGCAGAACGGCATTAATGATGAGAGTAAATAACTTTAAGCTCAAATTATTAATAGGAAGGGTGTGGACCAATAGGATGGGGCGGAACTCCTAAATATAGATCTGATAAGATTTTTACCGCTATTTGTCTATCTTAGAATCGATCTTTATCCCCCTGTAGGTTTCTCCTGAAACGATGAGGAGATTCATACCGTTACATCATGACCTTTTTTGTTGACCTCCCCTATAGTGCATGTTATGAACAAGAGCAAAGCAGAATCAATAACCCAAATTTCAATTTTCACAAACCACCGAATCTCTTCATGCTTCCAGCGATAGCGGAATTCACCAAATCAATTTGGACATAACAGTGATTACAGCTCTGGCAAGATATTTCGCACTAAAGGTCTGTGTTGAGATTCGGTATTCTTAGAGGCCAGTGTCTGAAACCATTTAGCTTCATCATTCTGCCTGTAGCACGGGTTGTCGGTTATTAAGATCCCGGTGATTGATTTCCGAACGATGATGCAGGAATGTAAAGAAATCATTAAAGGGGTGAAAGAAGCCATTTTTATAAATTTCAATTGATATCGTCTAAGGAGGGAAGATATGAAACATAAAATTATTTTTTTAATAACGATAGGTTTGGTCTTTTTATATCTTGGAAATATAAGGGCTGAGATGAAACCAGACACTTTTACCTTGAGTCCGTTTATCGGTGGATACCTTTTTGAGGGAGATCAGGATCTCAAGCACAGGCCCACTTATGGGTTGGGTTTCGGATATAGCTTCGATGACAGTTGGGGTATGGAGGTAGTCTTTAACTATATTGACACATATGTTGACACGAGACGCGAATTGAACGGCAGAAACAATGTGGATGGCTACCTTTATCGCCTTGATGGCCTTCATTATTTTAAACCTATGAAAAATTTGGTCCCTTACTTTGCAGGGGGTGTCGGTGGTCTTACCCTTAATCCATCCAGAGGGGAGAAAGACACTGATTTTATTATCAATTACGGGGCGGGTCTCAAATATTTTTTTAGCGATAATATAGCCCTACGGGGCGATGTCAGGCATATTCTCTCTTTCCCGGAGAATAACCTTCTCTACACTGTGGGTTTCACATTCCTTTTTGGAGGAGAAAAAAAGAAAGAAGCTGTCCTTTCGAAAGATAGTGATGGTGATGGTGTGTATGACTACCAGGATCAATGCTCGGGGACACCAGCGGGAGTGAAGGTGGACAGTACGGGTTGCCCGCTGGATAGTGATAAGGATGGTGTGTATGACTATCAGGATCAATGCTCGGGGACACCAGCGGGAGTGAAGGTGGACAGTTCGGGTTGCCCGCTGGATAGTGATAAGGACGGTGTGTATGACTATCAGGATCAATGCTCGGGGACACCAGCGGGAGTGAAGGTGGACAGTACGGGTTGCCCGCTGGA
>JAFGGA010000112.1 GCA_016930835.1 Deltaproteobacteria bacterium | reverse complement strand
ATGGCCTCTCAAAAAAAATCCTAACCTTCGTCCTTGGAAGAGGCTGTCGTAACAGGCTGGTGATGCTCTCACCAAATTCCCCTCCCCTCGCGGGAGGGGCTAGGGGAGGGGGTGGCTGCCATGAAGGAGCGAAGGTTCCGGTTCGGGCCATTTTTACATCTTTATACCCTGTTCGCTTGCTGCGGGGCAATTGATTAAAACGGCCCGGTAAAATCAGCATCGGGTATATCATGGGGTTTGGTGGGTTTGATATACATCGTCTCTTTATTCGTTTTACGACCTACGCTTTTCAAGGCCGCATTGATGATCTCATTCGCGCCCGGATAATAGTATCTGGAAAGGGCGGGGGAGGTGGGTGAAGGACAGTCCGGCAACCCGATTCTGATCGGAGGGGATTTCAGTTCATCAAAGAGGTTCTCCGTTACGCATGCGATGATTTCCGCACTGTATCCACAAAACCGCCACCCAGTGTCAGCGACAACCAAACGTCCGGTTTTCCGGACCGATTCCAGAATGGTTGCTTGATCAAGTGGTTTTAAGGTGCGGACATCGATAATCTCCGTCCGAACACCCTCTTTTTCAAGTAGTTGAGACGCACGCAGGGCCTCCAGCGTCATGTGAGATGTGGATACGATGGTCACATCTTTCCCTTGCCGAATGACTGAGGCTTGACCAAGGGGTACACGGTATATTTCTTCCGGGACATGTCCTTTAATATGATAAAGCCAACGATGCTCCAGAAAAATGACCGGATTGTTATCTTCAATGCTTGTGATGAGAAGACCTTTTGCGTCATACGGTGTCGTCGGCATGACGACCTTCAGTCCCGGAATATGGGCAAACCAGTTTTGCAGACTCTGGGAATGCTGCGGCCCTTGACCCCATCCACGACCGATAATCATACGAATGACGAGTGGTGCATGCATTTGACCGCCGAACATGTAATGCCAATTGGCGGCTTGGTTAACAATCTGGTCCAAGGCCAGTAATGCAAAATCGATTCGCTGATGCGTCATGATCGGCCTCATCCCGACAATGGCCGAACCAATGGCAATCCCCGTCATGGCATTTTCCGATGTGGGCATATCCATAACCCGCTTTGGCCCGAACTTTTCAACAAGCCCCAGTGTCGTACCGAAAATACCTTTTGGGTCCGGCACACCGAGGCCTATAATGTAGACATAGGGGTCGTCGGCCATGCATTGAGCAATGGCCTCATTAATGGCTTGAAAAAACGGTCGTATTCTCTGAACCGGCATTTACGATCCTGTTATGATGCATAGACATGATCCATCAAGATATCCTCTGTGGGGAAAGGGCCTTTTTGGGCATATGTGAGCGCGGAATCAATCTCATCCTCTATTTCTTTCTCCATCTGTACGATATCTCCATCGGTTATGATCCCTTTATCACCGAGAAATTTTCTCATTTTCTTTATCGGACAGCGGTGTTCCCATCCCAGCGCCTCGCTTTTGCTTCTATAACCCAGATCATTATCAAATGCGGGTCCGCAATGCTCCCGGAAACGATAAGTCATAAATTCTAATAAAGATGGCCCTTTTTCGCTTCTGGCACGTTCAACGGCCTTCTTTGTCAATCGATAAACGTTTATTACATCATTGCCATCACCCAGATGGGTTTCTATTTTATGACCCTTTGCGAGGGTAGATATCCTTCGTCCTTCCGGTTGGCGGACTTGGAGGGGAGAGTAGACGGAATAAAGATTGTTTTCGCATATGAAAATAATCGGTAGTTTTTTAAGGGCTGCAAAATTGAGGCATTCATGAAACACACCTTCCTCGGTCGCACCGTCACCAAAAAAGGCAACCGAAACGCGGTCTTCACCCTTTAACTGACCGGCAAACGCTGTGCCCACGGCTATGGGGATGGAGCTGGCAACTATCGGAGTGGCGCCCAGGAAGCCGACCGAGGGATCTGTCAGGTGCATGGATCCGCCTTTTCCCGATGAACAGCCGTTCGCCTTGCCATAAATCTCCGCCATCATGCATTTTAGGCCGCCTCCCTTGGCAAGGTAATGGCCGTGTGATCGATGATTGCTCATGACATAGTCTTCATTGGTTAGATGCGCGCACACCCCTACAGGAATGGCTTCTTGTCCGATGCACAGATGAACCGGGCATCTCATTTCCTGATTCGTATAATGCTCGGCGATTTTTTCTTCAATGATGCGAATGCGCAGCATCTGAAAGAATAACCGGATAAGGGTTTTCTTATCCATCTTGACCTTACTTTAACCCCAGATGTTGCATGGTTTTGATGTTGTAGTATCGGATATCATTCATGGGATCAGGCAGCCGACCTGAATAGAAGGCTTCTTTCAGATCCAGGATGGCCTCTTCAATGGTGTGCTTGGCCTCAAACCCCAATTCTCTTTTGATCTTCTCTGAGCAGACATGATAAGATCGGTTGTCATCGGTTGGTGTTTTGATGATGGGGATACACCCACCCAGGGCCTTATTGACCTTTTCGGCGATTTCGATAACCTTGAGGTTTTCATAGCCTGCATTGTATATCTTGTTTTTGATCTTATGATCGGGTTGACCCAGCAAAAATAGATAAAGATCGGTCATGTCTTCAATGTGCAGGTTCGGACGTTTCTGGTCTCCACCGAAGACCATGATCTGGCCGCGATTGATAGCATGATTGGTTAGAATGTTTATGGTTAGGTCAAGACGTTGTCTTGGTGAATAGCCGCATACTGTGGATGGCCGAATAATGGTGGCGACGCATGAATTATTCATGGAGTCTAACAACACCTTTTCACACAAGGCCTTATATTTGGAATAATCGGTCAAAGGTTCGAGGGACATATCCTCCGTCACATTTTCCTCTTCTTTAATGCCATAAACACTGGAGCTGGAGGCATATATGAATCGTCTTACATGATGTTTCTTCGCTATCCCAACCAATGTGACAAAGGCATCATAATTGATGGCCTTTCCAAGTTCCGGGTCCAATTCATAGCTGGGGTCATTGGAGATGCAGGCAAGATGGATGATCGCGTCTGTTCCAGGTAATTCTTTTTCCAGGAGTTCGGGGTCTCGAATATCACCCTTGATCTGTATGAGGTTATTATTGTCTTTGAATGGAGAAAAAATTTGTTCACCATATAGATAGAGATCAAGAACCTTCACGCGATAACCTTGCTTTAATAATTTGGGGACCAGGACGGCACCGACATAACCCGCACCACCCGTGACCAAAATATTTTTGACCATTGGCAGACTGCCTCCTTCTCTATGATTCCACTACTGTTTCCTCGCTGGTTGTTGCGGTACTATTGATCCGATGAAAATCCATTTGCACAGGCGCAGCCGTGGCCCGTATATGGTTCCATTTTTTCCAAGGTGACGGGCGTTGACTGGATTCAAGCATTATGTCCACCCACCAGTGGAGAATAGCCGCATGGCATGTCTCGGCCAGACCATAGGACTGCGCGGGGATATAAAAGTTGAGGATTCCGAGAGACCGTAATCTGTTTTCATGGTTCATCGCAGAGAGGGTGATGATATAACCACCCATGGATGATGCCTGCTCAACGGCGTGAATAATATTCGGTGATTGGCCGGAACTGCTGATGGCTATTAACATATCCCCTCTTTTCATGCGCCGTTTGATGGGCTCGGCAAATACCTCATTATACCCGAGGTCATTTCCGATTGCCGTAATCAAAGACAAATCCGAGAAAACCTCCGTATGAAGGTGGACGTTTTTGGCCAGATCCGCAGCAATATGACTGGCCATTGAGGCGCTGGCTCCGTTTCCAATCAGGAATATGGTTTTTCTATTTCTGGATATCTTCGTCGTGATACTGCGCCATTTTCCAAATGCTGAGACGGGTTCAATCTCTTTACCCTTACGGCTTTTCACGGATAAAGATTGAAGACAGGATGATAACTCTTTTACATTTTCGTTCCAGTTCAAGGTTATTCACCTCCTAAAGACTTGAAATGGCTGACCACAATTGAGGGATGGTTTCCGCATGTTTCCCCTGAAAGTAAAAGCTCTCACCACCATCCAGAACCGTGCGAACCAGGATGGTTTTCCATGGTCTAAAATAGTAAGCGGGTGTATTTTTTTCCGGTTCTCTGTGAAAATCCCCCGGTAAGGAAATAAGATCACACACCAATGTGGTAAATTTGGCGATTTGTCGGCCTTCTTGTTTTGCCGTATTCCGAACCATCGAGAGGGCCTTTAAAAAGATTTCCGGCGCCATGACGGCGCTTCCGAAATTCATCAAAACGCCGCCTTCCAAAGATTCCAAGACTTTCGTATATATCAGAAAATCCCTGTAACTGGTTGAACCATAGGCCGACCCGTCACAATTGGGGAGTTCGAAAACAATATCGTATCCTATACCCACGTGAACGGTAACGGGGATACCCAATCTGTATCCGGCCGCTAATATGCTGATGTCTTTATTCGGAAAATCGCCTTCTTCAATCGCCATACCCACGGCTTCTCCCAGTCCCAGATTCCGTTTCGCGGCGTCTGAGACGATATCATTAATCTTTCCTGTTTCATGCCATAGTCCGAATTGCCCCTTTTGGATATAGTGGCGCACGTTCTCAGTGGTCGCTCCCACAAAAGAGAATTCAAAGTCATGAATAACCCCCGCGCCGTTCATGGCAATGCATGAGATATAACCCTTTTCCATCAAATCAATAATAAACCTCTGTACCCCTGAGCGGATAACATGAGCGCCCATCATAAGGATAACCGCGTTATTTTGAAGACGACTGTAGGCTGCTCGGGCGCCAATCGTATGAAAAACGGGGTGGATATTTGTGCTGTTCTGAAGAGGTAATATGTTTGAGAGGCCCAAGTCGTGGATTCTTTCCTTTAGGGATCGGATGCCCAGTTTTGAGCGATCAAAGCAGATATACTGGCTGTTCCCGTACTTTTGGAAAACCGTTTTTTTGTCTGAAACAGTTGACTGCATGTTTGTGTTATTTTAACAGGGAAGTGATGTATTTTTGTACGCTTGGTTTGTCTATGGATTTTTTGTTGCCCAAGATCTCGACGGCCAGCGCACCGACCACATTTCCGATGAATCCGATCAATTCGCTGGATACACCATGATAGGACGCCAAGCTGGTCACGGAGAAAAACGCATCCCCAGCGCCGATCCGGTCTACGGTATTGTGAGCGAATGAGGGTACTTCAATGATTTCACCATCTTGCCAGACGGCGCACCCGTTTCTTCCCCGAGTGACGGAAAACTGATGACATTTTATTTCCTTTGCCAATCGATCTATCAGTGGTCGGACACTGCTGTTTTGCGTGCGCGTTTCAAGACGTAATTCATGTTCTGATATGCAGGCATAATCGATTCGCGGGTATTTCGTGATGGTATGGAATCCACGGTTACCCGCATTGGCCTGCGTATTGATGGCAAGATACCGGGCATGCTGGGTTAACATGTCAACCATTGCCGGACTAATGGTTCCATGCCCAAAGTCGGCCACAACGGCCAGATCATATTCATGCAGGTGTCTTTTCAGCCAATTACAGATTTTTAGGTCTTTATCGTTCGGAAGACCGGAATCATCCATCATGTAGACTTCAAATAACTTGTGCATGGTATAGCTGTCGATGAAGCGCCTTTTGATAAGTGTCGGGGCCTTGGGCTGTACTTCAAAATAGGGTGAAATATTCGGATGAAGCTGTGTCCGGATAAATGATTCATGGCTGTCTATTTCGCCCAAGACCGTGACCAGTTCAACATTGTCCGCGAAGTTGGCAATATGATTGGCGATGGCCAGGACACCACCGGCGAATAAATCATGGGTCTGATATTTCAAGGCGAGCATAGGGTCTTTTGATGATTTACCGATGGCATCGCAATATTGATATTCATCCAGGATGATATCACCGATAACGAGGACATTCAGTGATGACAGTTCATCCAGAATCTCCAATAAGTCGGTATGCAGATAACGGTGGCGGAACAGATCAAGATATTTATTAATCTCTTTTGGCAGATTGGATAGATAACGGTTAATCAGATTGGTGGAGCTGAAAACGATATCTTCCGTAAAGGCCAAGGTCGCACCGATCTCCTTAACGATCTTTTCTTCCCTTTCCATTTTTCCGGTCATATCCGATGCTGTATTTTTAAATTCCGCGCCCTTTACGTAGATATCAGGACGCAAAAGACGCAGGGTCTCTTCCGCCGTCGGCCATTGATTGATGGCCACATGATCTACACAACTCAGGGAGGCGACGGCCTCGGCCCTTAGGATTTCGTTGAATGCCGGCCGATGCGGGCCTTTATCGACATAACGATCCGGTGTAATGGTCACGATCAGAATATCCCCCATACACCGTGCCTGTTCAAAATATCGAATATGACCGATATGAAGGAGATCAAAGACTCCATGACAATGGACTATTTTTTTATTTTGGACCCGATATGATCGAACCAGGGCAATGGTTTCATCCAAGGTTTTTATTTTGTGATTCCCTTGCATCAGCAGACGATACTCCTGATTAGGTCCAGATCTTTAAAATGGAGAAGGGTGTAGGAACCATTTTTAAAGCGTGACAAAGCGGATTGAAACACAGGCGTGTGAATGGAATCGAGATCATACATATTCGAATAAAAACCAACGGCATTCACACCATAAAAACGGGCCAAGCCCAAAAACCCGCCATGGGTTCCGATGAGGGCCTTTGCGCGCGCAATGATGTTTGTCTGAATATCAAGGTTGTTTTTGGCGCTCATGAGTTTTCTAAAGCTATATATATTTTGCGAATAACCAGGGACACAATCTGAATGGTCATCAATATCCAACCCATTATCCAAAAGAACGATCTTGTGGCGCTTCGCTAAGGTATGAATCAGGTCGGAAACAAGCCGGCGGTTTTCCTCAGTATCTTTGAAGTTTGAGTTGAAATAGAATTTAACGGCGAAATAATCACTTGTGAGGTCCTTCCATGCTGGATGCGGATGGATCTTCGGGTAATCTTTATATATGGTGTGGTCCAGAATGAGATCCAGGCCGCGATGGCTCTCCCAATAAGGCATGAAAAGGTTGACCATCATGGATGGATGGATCAATTCATAGGTCTCGTTTCCCCATCGAGGTTTCATCAGATCAATGATTTCCATGTCGAAGGTATCGATGCCTTTTTGTTTCTGAATGCCCCAACGAGCCCAGCGCTCTTCATTTTTTGCCCTGAATGTTTGAGGACTGAGATAATCAAAGATGTCGATATAACAGGAGGATAAATCACGATACCACAGTTCACACCCTCCTCTGGAGATGACCGTGACCCGCTCTTTTTCAATATCAAATGCCTTTTGGACCCAGTTTAGAAAAGGGATCCAATACAGGACCTCGTATCCTACCTCTGATAACCAGGGGCCGAAAATAATCCTGTTGGGGCCTGAGGTCACCCTTTTAATCTCTTTTTTGATATGCTCCGGCAGGATATATGCCTCCTGAAGCCGTTTTTGCAGGTCTACACGCCTGATTTTTGCTTCTCCGGATTTCACCCTAAGAGTATCGGGAAGGGCTAAGTCCTTGGACGAATGGTCCCTTTTCGTATTCAAACATTGTCGGAAAACCTGGTTGACCCGCTCGCTCAAGTTGAGGACATTTGATGCTTTCTCCGCGGAAACCCTTGCGTTTTTGGACATCTCTTGCACCACTTCGGGATGATCAGCCAACATCGACATCTTAGAGATCATATCCGTCATATCCACAATGGTTTCCGGAAAGGCGATGTGATCAAAGCGTTCAATGGTTCTGGCGACTCGGACCAGAAGACCATTCACCCCATGTTGAACAAATTCATTCATGGGCGGGGCATTGGTTACAATAGCCGGCAGGCCGCAGGCCAATCCTTCCAATAAAGGTAGGCCCAGACCTTCCAGCTTGGATGGGAACAGGAGTATCCGGCCCTTGTGATACAGACCGGGGGCGGGGATTGTTTCGACGTGATAGGTAATACGATCATGATGATGAATGATGTCGACAACCTCCGGGGGCAATTTTTCCAGTCCGATCTGGGCGTGCACAAAAAGGGTTACATCCGGCTTTCTTTTGGATAGGGCATCAAATGCCGCAATGACGGCGGGCGTCATCTTGCGGTAATTGATGCCAAGCCAACCGGCATTGTGAAAGAATGTATATTTGGGCGTGCCGTCGTCCACCGGCCGGAATAAATGGGTATCCACTCCCCAACCGATATAATGGGCATGACACAGGTCCTTGACCAGATCGTAGGTACGCTTTGTAGAACACAAGACCGCATCATACATGCCCATAAGAGGTTTCCAATCGTCCTTGTAGTAATCGAGATATGTAAAGACCCTTGCCCCCGCGGATTTGGCCGCCCGAACCAGGTCCCAATCATATTCTTCATTAAATACGACGGCATCCAATTGGTTGTGGCGTATCCAATTCACCATGACATCCGCGGGTATATCATATTGCGGGTGGACATGGAGGTTTGGTACATCCCAAGCCCCCTTGGTTTCGATCTTGGGTTGATGATACACCCCGCCTGTACGTGCAAGGATAAAGGTCTGGTGTTTATTTGAAAGGGCATCCATCAAGATCTTTGTGACATAGGCCTGACCCCTTTCAAACCAGATGGAGACGAATCCGATATTGAACGGCTCGGTTGACGCGAACGCTTGAGGTGTAGCCTCATGATTAATCGACGCATTTTCTAGGTCGTCCCGCCATTTTTTAAGATCCATTTGGGCATGGTTCATCTGAAGGGGTTCATGGAGTATCCTTTCGGCCGAAGCGGGATCATTAAGCCGGATGAAACATTGCGCCATGATATTGAGTAAATCAGTATCCATAACGCCTTTCTCAAATGCCTGTTGAAGCAGATCCACCGCCTCGACGTATGATTCCTTGGCCAATAGACAATTGGACAGGTTTAATAAGGCATCTTGATGGGTGTTATCCAATGCAAGCACCTTTTTGAAATATTCGTAGGCTTGATCATAATCATTCTGGTGAAAGGCGGTCACGCCCAGATTGTTAAGGGCTTCAATATGGTTTGGGTTGTATGTCAGGACCTTTTTAAAGCAGGTCTCTGCCCTAAAAATATTACCCAGTGCAAAATCAGATTCACCTTGTTTGATGATTTGAGTAGCTTGTGTTTGGTCCATGGATCTTAGGTTACAAGGTATGATCGAAGGATATTGACGATTTTTTGAGCGGAATGTTCATCGTCGTAAGGCTTTAGACAATCGAGAATTAAAAAATTCAGGTTAGTTTTTGGTCGAATTCGCTGACATCTCTTTTCGAAAAAGGCTATAGACTTCTTCCTTGACGACCTCGGCGATACGATTGGCAAGGAGGTCAATTCGTTTCTGATTCGTGTCATCACCGTGTTTGTCTTCAGAAACCTCAAGCACCTGTTTGATTTCATTGAGTGTCTTGTTTTGTTCCCGAAGCTTCTGGATTTTTTTGATAAGGGCGATATGCTCACCGGTATAGCGCCTTTGGCCGCCGCGGCTCCGAAGCGGGACAAAAATGCCTTCCAGTTCCTTTTCCCAAAATCGTAGAGTCGGCTTCGGGATATTCAACCTTCGGCTGATCTGTTGAATGGTGAATAAAGGTTTTTGTGGATTCAAGGTTTGGTTGGTTGAATGATAAATAAAAAGTTTTGCTTCTCCGATTTGTGTAAAGTCATTTGCAGAAGAACCTAAGGCAGGCTCCGCCCCTTTAAGTTACAACAAATCAGTTGTGGCCCGTCATCGCTTTTCACTCTATCCATCATGAATTTCATCCATGAACCAACGTTTCTGGATTCAAGCGATCAGCCGTCAGCCCTCAGCGGTCAACCAGAGCATTTTTTAAAGCAAGTACTTAGCTGATGGCTGAATGCTCCAGCCAGAAACTGCGTATTAATGGATGAACACTAACTGACTGTATAATGCTTTAGAAGGTACACGTGAACGTATCCGCAAAAATCGAATGCTCAGGCCGTTTTCCTCTATAGCTTTAACTTTGACTTGAAAATTGCAATATGAATGCCAGGGGAAAATAAGCTGATTTTGCCTTTCATTTCGAATAGATAATAAAAATGGAGTGTTTTTCACCGGGAAAAAAAGTCAAACCCGTGACACTTGAAGTTGCAAAAATTGCCGGGCATGTTTTGAAAGTCCGTATCCCGGGGCGGTGAAAGAGATCGAAATCCTCACATGACCCGGGTGTTATCCATCCGTTGATCCGGCCTTTTCTTGGGGGCTTTGACACGCTTCATCATTGTGTCCGAGCTCCATAAAACCTGGAACCGATTCCGAAGGGAAGGGGATGTGTCTAAAAAATGACGTTTATGGAAATGGGTCTCGATATAAATGCAGGGGCATGTCATTTCATTGGCATAGTATTGTCAAATTTGTCTCAATGAAGATTTCAAGTGGGCTGGGGGCCCAGGATTCAAGTGAGATGGATAGAAAATGTATTATGATCCTGAAGAGAAGGTATTAAAAAGCAATTCAAATCGTTTGCGCGCTTGGTCATAGATCCATTGATTTTCCTCTTGTAGTTCTTTGATCTCTTCGTAGATTCCACCCTCTTTAAGTTGTGCCTTGTAATCTATTTGTGTTGTTGTATGATTCGAATTGTCATGGTCGCTATCTTCCAGCTGGAGATTAAATATTTTATTAAAGAGGTGAATGCTTTCCTTGTAATATTCGGTTAAACCGATAAAAGTGAAATCATCAATCTGAACACGGCCCAGTATCCTTTTATAAAAATGCTTTTGCGTCTCAAAATGAGAGAACTCTTGGATGCTCATCCCCAGTTCGATCAAGTCCTTGCATTGTGTGTTTTTCAGATCCGGCACCCTCAGCCAATAGAAATAGTGGGAACATAACCGTTCAATGGGATCTCGGAAAAAGGCACAGAAGCGTGCATTTTTGCCGAGCGATAAGTATTTGTCGGCCTGGAAATGGCCATGCACCACATCATAATTCTGAATGATTTCGTCCTTGTGTATCCGCACAAACTGTTTGCCAACCAAGCGCCTGCGAATATCTTGCCCCTGGTCTGATTCAATACCTTCCTCGTAATCACTTAAGATTCGATTCATCCCAAAGGCCTTGTTCAGGGCATGGGAGAAACTGACACCGGCTGTTTTGGGTATATGTAGGGAAATGATGGTCATTCTTTTTAACTGGCGCAAGGCGCAAAGAGGAATTCACGGGGTGTTTTCAACCCTTTGATCCTTTTCATATCAGGGAGTCAGCATGAACCATGCCAAAAAGGTTGTGGCGCGATATCAAGAATGAGCCGATACCGCCCATGGGGAACGTCAAAATATTGGCAAAAGGCGAACGAGATTGATAGTGCACATCCACCCAGTCCTCCTCCCTGCGAGGAGGTTGTTTGTGAATACGTAAAACTCGTCATTCCGGAGGAGCGAAGCAAGATACGGAATCCAGAAATACGTAACAGTTTCAAAAACTTCTGGATCCCGGCTCGCGCGCCGTTTCACGGGGCTGGGCCTGTCAACGATCCCGTCTTTAGCGGGAAATAACGAATCGTGACACCGTCTCGAGGGAGGGGGAATGGGTGGTGTGGGATTCATGATAGCCTGAACAACGATGGCCCAAGCCTTGCTATGATAAATAAGCATAGACTTTGGGGACATTTGACAAATGAAAAGATTAAAGATCCTTTTTTATTCTCATATCATCAATTACGCGGGTACATGGAGGAGCCATGAGAGGATTATTGAAGGATTGGATCGTGATCTTTTTGAGCCTTATGTGTTTTATTGGGAACAGTGTCGTGAACATAATCGACTCGAAGCCGTGGCGGGCCTTATCGGAAGGCAACATCTCATCCCATTTTACCGCAGCGCGGAAAAGACGGGTGCGGAACGAGGTTGGAGGCCTATACAAACGGATTTTTCACGAATCGTCATGCAACACCAATTTGACATCATTCATTTTGCCCGCAGCGGTTATTTTGAATGGCCTTTTGTAGAAAGGTTGGCGCCGGTTCAAATCGAAACAAATATTTTCGGATATAAAGACACCTCATTATTTTTAGATAGAAGCATCGCCATCTGCCATTATATCGCCCGTGCCAGAGGAGATACGGATGTCGTTATCTATAACCCCATACCGGAGGCCAATATGAATGGAGCGAACCTTCGAAAGGAACTTGCGATTCCAAACGGGGCCGTGGTCATGGGCAGGATCGGAAGACCGGCGAACTTCACACCCATCGCCCTGGAGGCGTTTAGTCATCTGGTCAGGAGACATAAAGATCTTTTTTATATCATCATCGGCCCATGTGAAAAGACCAGGGCGTTTATTGAAGAAAGAAAAATTCCGAATGTCAGACTTATCGCGCCCACCATGAATGATGCCTTCATTGATGCATTTCACCGGACCATTGATGTGATGCTGCACTACCGGTCCGATGGTGAAGTGCATAGTACGGCCATCGCGCAGGCCATGATGTTCGGCATCCCGGTCATCAGTCATGTTTCCAATCAATATAACGGACAGATCGAGACCATCGGCAATGGAGGCGGGGTGGCAAGGGATTTGAATGAATATATTCAGATGACGGAACAACTGATAAAAAATCCGGGCCTCCGGTCACAACTGTCTGAAACGGCTCGAAAAACGGCATTGGAAAAGTATGAGCAGAAAAAGGTGGTTCAGATGATCCAGGATAGATATATCCAGTGGTATCGGGACATCTCAGGCTAAACAAATGATCGCGTAAGGCATTCTGACACAGGAAATCATATTGGAATGAAAAATCTATTGGCTACACCCGTGGGCAGGGATTCAAAATTCCCTGCTTGGTTTAATCGTGGAGCGCCCAACTTTGATTTTTTGGCCTTGTGCTATGAGGACGTTGATGATGAGATCCTTGAATGCGCCACTTATGTATTCAAAAACAAGGATTATAAATTTTCCAATTTCCGAAAATACACGAACATACACCCGGATATTATTCATTCATATGATTTTTTTTTCCTGGCTGATGATGATCTGGATATGTCCACTGAGCGTATCAACGGGCTTTTTAGACTAGCGGAAGTATTCGGTCTGGATCTATGCCAGCCCAGTTTATCGCATCAAAGTTATTGCTCTTGGGCCATTACCCTATGGTGCGGGGACCCGAAGGTTGTTCTTCGTTACACGGATTTTGTGGAGATCATGTGCCCATTGTTTTCAAGGCGGGGGATATCCCTATGTTTGGAGACCTTTGGAAAGAACAGCGTGGGCATGGGCCTGGATTTCGTCTGGCCGAAGCTCTTGGGTTTCAAGAACATGGCGATCATCGATCGGATACGAGTCACCCATGGCAGACCCATGAGGGATTGGACCCAGGTCATTGATTCGGAAAGAGAGTGGCGGATCATGCGGGATCTCTATGATGTGAAGACGTATGAGCCGAAGGTATACCAATATGTAATAGAGAAGTAGTAATATTCTTGATGCCTTGTTTAAGGCATGGTCTTTCATGATTTGCGGCTATCGGCATTTTGCGGTCATCCGCCAACCAAGGATCCATTCGAATCCATAAAACACGGCCCTGTGGATCAGGTAAAGATATTCGACTTAACCTTAAATAGCGGGAACGATTAGGAAGAGGCTGTAGTAAATGGGCGGTGATGCTCCCATTATATTCCCCTCCCCTCGTGAGAGGGGCTAGGGGAGGGGGTTATTGCCGTGTTTGGAGTGAATGCACCGGTTAGGGCACTTCTAGCTCGAGTCAGTATCGAGGCCATATCAATAGAGTAAGTTGCCGGTGACCCAATATTCGGAGTTTAGGGAGATCCATGAGACTGAATAGGTTTTATGGGCGTAAACTCCAAATATCGGGTAACTGTGGCGTTCGTTGGAATTTTTTTTTAGATATGGCCTCTCAAAAACAGTCCCAACCTTCGCAAGCCGGATAGCGGCATAAAAATCCTCCGGGGGAAAACCCGCTAACAGAGGGCGGGTGAATCAAAGCCGAGTTCTCAGGAGGCCCGGATGCCTTATTTTATTGCAACGCTGTTAGCGGATGCATGAATTTAAAATGTATCTTTTGAAAAAGGATTTAACCGTCGAGGAAAATCGGAAAACACAATGAACGACACACTCACATACATCGGGACGGATTGGGGCGGATGGACCGTGGATCTGGACTTGATTCCATCCGGGAGCACGGTCCTATCCGCCGGTTTGGCGAACGATTTCAGTTTTGATGTGGAATTGATCCGAAGAAAGGGATGTTTTGTCGTCGGGGTCGATCCCACAGGGTTGGCTCAGGACGCATATAGCTATTTTCAAACACACGGCATCCTCCCTCGAAACCGCTTTTCATTTGTTCAAAAAGCCCTTTATGGAGAAACCGGGAAGATCATCCGTTTGGGTGGGGCGGCCAAAACGGTATTTTATCAAGGGGAGGGCGGCGAGACGGCGGAAACAGTATCATTGCGGGACCTGTTGGATCAGTTTCAAAACATCTCCGTTCTCAAAATGGATATTGAAGGATCTGAATATTCCGTGCTGCAACATACGGATCAATTGAAGGTTCCCCAGATCTGCATCGAATTCCATCACTGGCTCAACCGGGAGGGTGATCAATATCCATCCGCGGATGTAGAACATCACTATTCTCTTCAAGATACCAAAGGGATGATTTATAAGATAAAAAAAATGGGTTATAAGCTGGTACACACATCAATAGGAGATCCGGCCAGGGGGTTTCAGGAGGGATTGTTTATCAGAAGCGATCTGGCTGAAAGGTATAAAGATATTTCCGTTTAAGGGGCTTTGTGAGATCCTTCTTTAACTCTTTTCCCGTAAACCCTAAACCATAAACCTGTGCTCTTCTCGATATCTCCCTATCATATTATGAGATTGATTACCGGATTGACACTTCCTGTCTAATTCCGTATAGTTTGAGCCCTAAAAAAGAAAAAAGCGGAAACAAATAGAATACATATGGACAGGAACAATAAGGTCTATCAATCATATGACCTGGCACATTATGAAGATCATGCGGTCAAGCGTTACAGGCAGGATTTTGTACGTGAAGAGCCTCTCCATATCAGGGTTGAAGATACGCCGTATGCGGTAGTCATGAGGACGCCGGGTGACGAGGTCGCCCATGCAGCAGGTTTCTGCCTCTCCGAAGGGTTGGTGGAATCTCCTAAGGATATCGCCTCCATTGTTTTCTGCAGCGATATGGATGAAAACAGCATAACGGTCTATCTGGACATTAAAAGGAAGGGGTTGGTTGCCGAACAACTGGAAAGAGGGGGCTTCCTCAGTCAGACGAGTTGCGGGATATGCGGCAGAGAGATGATCGATGATTTGACCGAAAATCTGAAAAAGATAGATGATGACTCAAGGATAGGTTATGAAGAGGTGATTGAATGCGTTCATAAGTTTTTCCGGCAACAGGAATACTACGCACGAACACGGGGAACGCACGCTGTTATGCTCTTTAATTCAAGCTACAACATCATTGTTAAGGCGGAGGATGTCGGGCGGCATAATGCCATGGACAAGTCTATCGGGGCTCTCTTTCTGGGTAATCGTCTGACCGAGGTATATCTGGCTGTCCTATCATCCAGGATTAGCTTTGAGATGATTCAGAAGGCCGCCCGTGCGGCCATACCGGTCTTAATAAGTTTATCTCATCCTACATCTATGGCTGTGGAGCTGGCTTTAAGGCTTAATATGACCTTGATCTGTTTAGATAAAAAGTCGGGTTTTATCGTACCATGCGGTGAGAAACGCATAAAATAGTGTAATTTAAAGATAAAATAAATTGATAAAGGGGATTAAAAATGAATAAAAATGCTATCAAAATCAGACTTATGGAGTCTGGAGATTATGATGCCGTACTGAAAATCGATGAGAAGGTGCTCAAGATTTCCAGACCGGAGTATTACAAGATGAAATTTGAGAAGCTTTTTCAAACCAGGGACTATTTACCCGCGTCACTCGTGGCGGAGACCGAAGATGGAACAGTGGTGGGGTTTGTTATGGGTGAACTTTATATGGGTGAATACGGCATCTTTCAGGAAAGAGCGACCCTGGACACCATCGGTGTTGATCCCGCTTTCCAGCACAAGGGTATTGGTAAACAGTTGATGAATGAATTCATGGATCATCTAAAAAGAGCCGGTGTTCAAAAGGTAAATACCCTGATCAAATGGAATGATCCCGCCTTGGTGCCGTTTTTTAGCGCGAATCAATTCGGTCCTTCCAGAACCATTAACCTGGAAAGAGATCTTTAATTTTCATACGTTTACGCTTGATCAAAGTTATCGTATTACCGGCTGGCCCATGGCGCCAAATTTAAAGGCAATTTACCATGGATAAGCCAGCTTACGGCTGAAAATCCTTCCACCCATTTCATGTAAATCTCCTTCATAAGTTCCTCTCCGTTAACATTAAAGGACATGATCGGCCTGAGGTTATTGATATTTTGGGGACATTACTTGCCTGGATCGCTCATGTCCTGGGTTTTCAAGAGAAACACAACGCATTACGAACCTCTATGTCAATAGAGATATATGCTTTTAATATAATTGATTTTTTATCTTGACACATAGTTACGATGTAGCTAAATTGTAATTATCGCAAACATGGTTTTTTAACCTTTACCCGATGGGTGAAGGATCTTTTTGGACAGACTATCGGATACGTTTGGTTAGTCTGAAATGATTTTCGTTGATCTAAAACATTTGGTTTATGGATTAGGTGTCATGGATCGGTTCATTTAAAAGGGGAAAAAAATGAGGTACTCAGAAACAGGATATAATTTAGAGATAGATCTATCCCGGGGAAATATTGAGAAGATAGAAACCGACCCTGGGGAAACCGAACTTTATCTGGGAGGTTTGGGTACGAACGCCAAACTTTTATGGGATAGGGTCTTACCGGAAATCGAAGCCTTCTCTCCGGAAAACCTTCTCATATTCAGCGCAGGGTTATTGTGCGGTACACCTGCCACCGGTTGTAACCGGACTATCGTTTCCACTATTTCCCCTCAGACCAACTTGATGGCATTTTCAATGATGGGCGGGTTTTGGGCCCCTGAGTTGAAGTACGCAGGCTATGACAAGGTAATCCTTCGCGGTAAGTCCCCTGACCTGGTCTATCTATGGATAAATAATGATAAGGTGGAAATACGTGACGCCTCCCATTTAAAGGGAAAAGGCGCGGTTGAAACAGCGGAATTGATTAGAGAGGAATTGAAAGAGCCGAATGCCCAGGTGGCCGCCATTGGTTTAGCAGGCGAAAACCGGGTCTATTTCGCCTCCATTGAACAAGGTCGATCCAGTGCCAGCCGCCTGGGAATAGGCGCTGTTATGGGTGATAAGGGTGTCAAGGCCATAGCCGTTCGTGGGACAAAGGATATTAATGTAGCCAGACCGGAAGAGTATATGGCGCTGTGCAATGAAGTACTCGAATATATAAGGTGGCGGAACGAAAATCCGATTCCCGGGGTGATGACCATCCTGCAAGGGCTTGGATCACCTCAGGAGATGAAAGTCCATGATGAAAAGTGGCATACGGAAAATTTCATGTGGGGGAATGCCCGGGAACGCAGGAAAGGTTTTTGGACCGATGAGGTCGCGAAGGCGTGGGAAGATACACTGCAAAATGCGAGGACACGGCTCATCAGTTGCTACAACTGCCCTATGAAATGCGGGGCGACACTTACGCTGCCCGGTCTTCCAACATATATGATGAAATGTTTCTCCAAACTGACATATACCATGGCGGCTATGTCGGACCTGGATTTTGGATTACGTATTGCTCAGCGCGCAACGGAGTATGGCGTGGATGGCTTCTCAACCCCGCAGGTTATGGCCTTCGGACTTGAACTTTATGAAAACGGCATCTTAACGGACGATGACATGAAGGGCATGCCGGTGGAGAATGAAGAAAGGTTCTTCTGGTTGCTTGACAGAATCGTCCGGCGCGAAGGAATAGGAGATATCCTGGCCAATGGTACGTACTGGGCGGCCAAACAGATCGGTAAGGGCGCTGAAGAATATGCCCACAACAATATCAAGAAGCACGAACAACTGCCTCTCAAACTATCCATGCTGAATCCTATCTATTTCCTCATGTATGCCACCGGCGAAAAGATCAACATTACCCAAATCGAGGGACAGTTCCCACAGGCGCCTTTTCTCACGATGGAAGAGAGAGAGGCGTTTGTAAAGGATTGGTT
>JAFGGA010000111.1 GCA_016930835.1 Deltaproteobacteria bacterium | reverse complement strand
TTATTCCTTAAAATAATCAATCACACTTTGGATAATCGCCGTTAAATTCTTCGTGGGATTATAGCCGATAATCTCTCTTATTTTATCTATGTTTGGGCATCGACGTTCCATGTCTTCAAAGCCGGGGCCGTAGGCCTTTTCATAAGAGATGAATTCGATCTCGGAATGGCTACCTGTCATCTCTTTAACTTTTAGGGCCAGGTCTTTGATGGTCACCTCTTTATCGTTTCCAACATTAAATATATCCCCTTCCGCTTTGGGTTCGGCCATCAGCTTTGTCAAGGCATCTATCACATCTGAGACATGGGTAAAGCTCCGGCTTTGGGTGCCGTCACCGTAAACCGGGATGGGCTTGCCCAACAAGGCGCATTGCACAAAGTTGGGGAGTACCATGCCGTATCGACCGGTTTGCCTTGGACCAACGGTATTAAAGAGCCTGGCAATAACGACCGGAAGCTTCTTTTCATCATAATAAGCCAGTGCGAGGAATTCGTCCAGTGTCTTGGAACATGCGTATGCCCATCGTCTTTTTTTTACCGAACCCATCACCCGGTTGTCATCTTCCGAAAGGGTATGATCGATATGCTTTCCATAAATTTCGGAAGTGGATGCGATGAGGATCTTTTTCTTAAATTGATTGGCTAATCTCAGCACAGTCTCGGTCCCTTTGACATTGATATCCAGCGTCTCAACAGGGTGGTCCATAATATTCCTGACGCCCACGGCAGCGGCCAGGTGATATACATGATCCACCTTGAATATCAGCTCATTCATGACGGATTCATTCAGTATGGTTTCCACGACCAGATGAAAATTTTTTTTCTTCTGAATCTTGGCGATATTTTCAAGCCTGCCTGTCCAGAGGTTGTCAACGATATAGACCTCCTGACCCATGTCCAATAACTTTTCGGCTAAATGTGAACCGATAAATCCCGCACCGCCAGTAATTAGTGATTTCATCGTTCCCTCCATAAAATTGCTGCGCAATTATATAACACGGCTTCGCCGCTATGAAATATATTACCACGGCTCAAGTCTTTCACAGCTCCGCCCTTTCGATTACACGGCGACTTTTTTATCTTTTTTAAAATGTTATTCAATAGAGCGGCGAAGCCGCGTTATATAAAATCCTGAACCTTTCAGGATTCCATGAAGTGAAACGCTATTTTATCTTCTCCAAGGCCCAGTCTTCGATTTCAACTTCAAGTGACCGGTTCAGGAGTTCCACCGAGACGACCACTCTGTGGCTCTGATCCTTGTGTCGAACATAATATCCAACCAAACCCTTTAGAGGGCCTTCCATGATCATCACCATGTCTCCGCTGTTCATATAGTCCCTGTTATGGACCGTCCGATCGGTCCCATCCAGGATCATGAGCGAGGATATTTCCTCATTTTTCACGGGGACCGGTTGTCCTTTAAATCCAATAAGGCGAACCACGCCTACGGTCTTAAGGATATTAAGATACTCTTCCGGGTCCAACCCTGTATTGACAAACACGTATCCGGGTAAAAGCGGCACCAGTATCTTTTTGCGCCGGTCTTTCCTGCGGCTCATGATTTGAATCTTCGGAAGAAAGACCTCAATGGATTTCCCATGGATACCGTCATATACCTTTTGTTCAAAACGGCTCCTGGTATGAATGGCATACCATTTGCCGGGTTTTTCATCTATCATAGGACCACCACCTTTTGACGATCGATACCTTTCTTTATGAGATCTTGAATATCCTGATCGATTCGATCAAGCCGGGTCAGTAAAATCGCATCCCAATAAAGTTTTTGAATGGATTCCATGCCTGCGATCCGGAAATGGAAAAAATCTTTTCCTTTTTGTTTTTCATCTATGATTCCGGCAAGGTCGACCTTGGTGAGTTGCATATATAGGTAGGCCAATTCCGCCACCTCCCCTGCCCCGTAAAACAAGACGGATTTGATTTGCCTGCTTTCCATTTCTTTGAATCTATTGAGCAGAAGATGCTTAATATCTTTATAGGAGTCAATGGAATATTTAAGATATTCAACGGTCAGCCTGCTTTTTCTGGCAAGGCCAGCGGGCGTGAGGAAATACTTTACCCTGTTTTTCGGCATGGTGGATATTTTGAAGTAGCCTTTATTCACCAGCCTCTTGATAAAACTGTTCACCAAGCCCAGGGAGATATTCAACCGGCGCGATAGCTCTCTTTGGCTGAGATCCCCGGTTCTATCGATTTCGCCCATTAAACGGAGTATATGAAGATCTTCTTTTTCCACTTTAATGATCCTAACCAATCTGACTTGTTTATTTAATGGGTTAGTTGCGTTCAAATATTGAACGTTCTCATATGTTCATTTTTTGAACAGCCGTTGTCAAGCAAAAAAACATAGAAAATGCAAAAAATGCCATTCTTGACAAAAAAATGTGCTTAGTGATAATCCCTTCCCCCTAGCCTGCCTCGCGTGAAGGCGCTTCACAATTCGTCTTCACCAAAATAAAAAGAACCGGAGGCCTTCTTGAAAAAATCGGAAGAATGGAATATTAAGATCATGATGAATAGGCTGCCGCGCTGATTCTGCCGATACTGTCCAGGCCGGATGCAGGGTGGATATCCAAGTAACCTCCAACCACCATAAATTCCTGAAAGTAGGGTTAATTATTACACCAACACAGCACCATATCGTCATTGAAGGACCTTTAGGAGTCGGAAAGACCAGCCTGGCCAAGATGTTGTCTGAAAATTTGAACGGCCAAACCTTGCTGGAGGATACCGATGATAATCCATTTTTAGGGAAATTCTATCACCATCCCAAAAGATATGCATTTCAGACACAGATTTTTTTCCTGTTACGCCGTTTTCAGCAGACCCATGAAATCAATCAGCTCAATCTTTTTAAACGAACCATTGTCTCTGATTATCTCTTCGCCAAGGATAGAATATTTGCACGGATCAATCTAGATGATAAGGAATTTTGGATTTATGAGCAGCTTTATCAATTACTTACAGCACGAATAATACCACCTGATCTCGTGATATTTCTTCAGGCCAGGACCGAAGTATTGATGGAGAGGATCAAAAAACGGAATAGGGCTTATGAGCGATCGGTCAGTTTCAAATATCTGGATGCCATCAATCAGGCATTTAATGATTTCTTTTTTCATTATTCGGAGTCTCCCCTGCTGATCATCAATGCCTCTGATATCGATTTCGTTAATATTCCCGAAGACTTTGAAGACTTAGTCAGGCATATCACGAAAAGTAAATCCGGTACACATTTCTATAATCCTATCAGCAAAAAGGAATTCTAAAAAAGTGATTGACATATCAATATTTTCCATCTAATATCAAGAAATCTTGATATGCTGATATGAAACCGTTAAAATATTTTAAAGCGCTATCCGATATTACGCGATTAAGACTCCTTAATATACTCCTTCACCATGAATTGAGTGTGAATGAGATCGTCTCCCTTATGGGCATGGGGCAATCCAGGATCTCACGCCATCTGAAGATCCTTACTGAAGCGGGTTTTCTTGAATGTAGACGAGACGGGGCCTGGGCCTTTTATTTTATCTCGTCTCAGGGACAGGGTCGAGCGTTTATCGATTCAATAAAGCATATGCTGGATGAGGAGACTCTGTTTAAGGAAGATTTACTACGAGCAAAACATATTGTTCAGGATCGAAGCCTTAAGACCATGCAGTTCTTTAATCAGATTGCCTTTAAGTGGGATATGCTAAAAAGGGAAATACTGGGTAAGTTCGATTTGAGCCATGTCATCATACAGGAGGTCCCTCCGTGCAATGTTGCCGTTGACCTTGGTTGTGGAACCGGTGAGCTTCTCGAAAAGATGCAATCGGTCGCAAAACAGGTGATAGGTGTGGATAGCTCATCCAAAATGCTGGAAGAGGCGCGACATCGTCTCAGTACCGGCAATGAAAATATCGACCTTAGGCTTGGGGAAATAGAGCATCTACCTTTACGGAATGAAGAGGTGGATTGTGCGGTCATATCCATGGTTCTTCATTATATATCTTCACCCGATCTAATCATGACGGAACTGGCGCGGGTGCTTAGAAAAAAAGGCACATTGATTATTGCCGACTATGATAAACATACAGATGAAAACATGAGACTCGTATACGGGGACAGGTGGTTGGGATTCAGCAAAGATGAAATCGAGGCTCTCTTGCCCCCCCATGGTTTTCGTATCAAAAAATTCCAATCTTTCGGGATAGAAAACCATTTGACTTTAAATATTTATACGATCGGTTTGTTCGTGGCAGATTGATACCAAAAAAGTGAATCACAAATAAAGGCGAGCGTGATCAGATGAAAATAATCAAGAAAATTTTGGAGATGCAGGACCAAAGCGATCATTTGAGATCATCTGGAAAAAAGATAGCCTTTGTGCCGACCATGGGGTTCCTGCATGAAGGGCATTTGGAACTGATGCGGTATGGTAAGAAAACCGTTGATACCCTGGTTGTCAGTATCTTTGTGAATCCCACCCAGTTCGGGCCCAATGAGGATTTTGATGCCTATCCACGAGATATGGAAGGTGATTTGTTAAAGGTCGAACAGGTCGGCGGGGATATTGTTTTTTCTCCGGAAGCAGGGGAGATGTATCCGGCCGATTCTCAGACAAAGGTGGTGGTTGATAAGGTCACCAAGCACCTTTGCGGCCTATCCAGACCAGGCCATTTTGATGGGGTAACCTCGGTCGTTTCCAAGCTCTTCAATATTGTTAAGCCACATATCGCTATTTTTGGAGAGAAAGATTATCAACAGCTGGCGGTTATCCGACGGATGGTCATGGACCTGAATATGGGTATAGAGATTGTGGGAATTCCAACTGTCAGGGAGTCCGACGGCCTGGCCATGAGTTCCCGCAACGCCTATCTCAATCCCCAAGAAAGGGCATCCGCCTTGTGCCTCAAAAAGGCGCTCGATTTAGCGGATAGGCTGGCAAACGAAGGAGAAAAAAATACACGAACAATAAAAAGGTCGATGGAAGAATTGATCTTACGTCACCCTTTTACAGAGATTGATTATGTCCAGTTATGCGATCCTGTTTCATTGGAGGATGTTGAATCCATTGATGGTGAAACGCTTGTTGCGCTCGCCATCAAGGTTGGGCGGACAAGGTTGATAGACAATAAAATAATAAGTATGAAAGGAGACTTTTCATGAAAAAATCCAATTTTCTATTCACCTCCGAATCCGTTACGGAGGGACACCCGGATAAGGTGGCTGATCAGATTTCGGATCATATTCTGGACGAAATCCTTGCGCAAGATAAGCACGCTCGGGTTGCGTGCGAGACCCTGGTCACCACGGGAATGGCTATGATAGCGGGAGAGATCACAACCAACGCCTATGTTGATTTCCCGGATGTGGTCCGAAAGACCATCAAGGATATCGGCTATAGCAATTCATCCATGGGTTTTGATTGGGAGACCTGCGCGGTACTCTCATCCATTGACAAGCAATCGCCCGATATCGCCATGGGTGTTGATACCGGAGGGGCCGGGGATCAAGGTCTTATGTTCGGTTTTGCCTGTAAAGACACTCCCAATCTCATGCCCATACCCATTTTCCTGGCACATGGCCTGACTCAGCGCATGGCTCATGTTCGAAAATCAGGGAAATTATCCTGGTTAAGACCCGATGGAAAATCCCAGGTGACCGTACAATATATGGATGGAAAGCCGTCAAAGGTCCATACGGTGGTCATCGCGGCTCAACATGATCCGGAGGTGGATAACGATACCTTGCGGGAAGCCATCATTGAGGAGGTCATCAAGAAGGTGATTCCGGAGGAGATGCTGGATAAGGAGACCCAATTTTTTATCAACACCACGGGCCGGTTTGTGGTGGGAGGCCCTTTGGGTGACTGCGGATTAACGGGTAGAAAGATTATTATGGATACCTATGGGGGATTCGGCTATCACGGCGGCGGGGCCTTTTCCGGCAAAGATCCCTCGAAAGTGGACCGGAGTGCCTCCTATATGTGTCGTTATATCGCCAAAAATATCGTGGCCGCCGGGTTGGCGGAAAAATGTGAGATCCAGGTTGCTTATACTATCGGCCGGGCCGAGCCCGTATCGGTGCTTGTGGGCGCCTACAGCACAGGCGTGTTACCCAGCAGTGAATTGACCCGGATCGTCAAAAAAGAATTCGATTTACGACCGAAGGCCATCATTGAAAAGCTCGATCTATTGAGGCCGATCTATAGAAAGACATGCAATTACGGTCACTTCGGCAGGGAACTTCCCGAGTTTACTTGGGAGAAAACGGATATGGTCGAGCCCCTGAAAAAGGCGGTGAAATAAGAAAGGCGCTGGGCGCTGGGCTCGAGGCTCAAAGGGTGAAGACAAACACCGCAACAAGGTTGTTTTTCGTAGGGTCGGGTTTCATACCCGACCGATAAAAGACATTCCAGCGCAAAACAACGGGATTTTAAAAAGACGTTAGGAAACACTTATATTATAAAGAAATGAGGTTCAAAAAATGGATTACGATATTAAAGATATAAACCTGGCGGAAAAAGGCCGGTTGCGAATAGAGTGGGCGGGTATGAGCATGCCGGTCCTCAACAAGATTCGGGAGCGTTTTTCAAAAGAAAAACCGCTTCAGGGCCTTCGGTTATCAGCCTGTCTTCACGTAACCACTGAGACGGCCGGATTGATGAGGACTTTAAAAGCGGGCGGTGCGGACGTGGTCTTGTGTGCCTCGAATCCGCTTTCCACTCAAGATGACGTGGCCGCGGCCCTTGTGAAGAATGATGAGATCCCTGTCTATGCCATAAAGGGCGAGGATCATGCCACCTATTACAGTCATATCCTGTCGGCACTTAAACACAAACCCCATTTGACCATGGATGACGGGGCGGATCTGGTCAGCTCCCTTCATTTTATCGCCCTCAATAAATGGGATGACCTGGAGCCTTCGGTCAGTGGCTGGGGAAAGGGCCTGCCTGAGAATGAGAGAAAGGAATTCCTTTCCAATATTGTGGGGGGAACCGAAGAGACCACAACCGGCGTGATTCGTCTTCGAAGTATGGAAAAGGACAAGGTCCTGCAGTTCCCCATTATCTCCGTGAATGACGCGGACACCAAACATCTCTTTGATAATCGATATGGCACCGGTCAAAGCACGGTGGATGGGATCATCCGGGCCACCAATCGCCTTTTGGCCGGCAGTATATTCGTGGTGAGCGGGTACGGCTGGTGCGGAAGGGGCGTGGCCACCCGGGCCAAGGGACATGGTGCTCATGTGATGGTTTGTGAAGTGGATCCGTTGAGGGCCCTGGAGGCGGTGATGGATGGTTTCCAGGTCATGCCCATCGCCAAGGCGGCACCCCTCGGGGATTTTTTTTGCACCCTGACCGGGGATATCAATGTCATTCGGGCTAAGCATTTTGTGACCATGAAGGATGGGGCGATCGTGGCCAATTCCGGGCATTTCGACGTGGAACTGGATCTGCCGGGGCTTGCGGAGGTATCGATGAAAAGACGATTTATCCGGGAATTTGTGGAGGAATTCACCATAAAAGACGGTCGCCGGATCTATGTATTGGGTGAAGGCCGGTTGATCAACCTGGCGGCGGCAGAGGGGCATCCCTCCAGTGTCATGGATATGAGCTTCGCCAACCAGGCCCTGTCCTCGGAATATATGGCCAAAGAACACGCATCCATGGGGAAAAAGGTCTATCCGGTTCCGGCGGTTATCGACAAAGAGATCGCCCGATTGAAGCTGCAATCCATGGGTATCGAGATCGATACTCTCACCCCTGAACAGGAGAAATATCTGTCATCCTGGGAGATGGGGACGTGATACTGGATGCTGGATGCTGGTCCAACCGTCGAAGATCTTATCTGGCTGGAATAAATTAACAAACAGTTATTTATACCGTTCAATCAAGCATCCAGAATCCAGCAATGCCGCGGGGCGCAAAAAACCCCGGATTGAACGAAAATGAAACTATGTCGTCACCCCGGCGAAGGCCGGGGTCCAGGAGCCATTGGAAATACTGGATTCCCCGGTCAAGCCGGGGAATGACGGAAAAGGCGTATAATGAAGGACGGACGATCCAAGGGTTCCTTCAAGTTTCACCAAGCATCCGGAATCCAGTACCCAGCATGGCTTTGCATCGGCTATCCACTCATGGCTTGCTCACTTATGGCGGATGACAAGCAGAGTCTTGTTAACTGGGCACGATCTCCTTTTCAATCGCATCCGGATCCGGAGCATTGTACATCAGGAGGTTTTTGAGATGCTGGAAGCTATCCAGATCAACGGAATCAAAATGAATCCCGAGACCGAAAGCATCTTGACGGATGATCCGGCCTTTTAAACTGATAAAAAGGTTATCGGTTGAGCCGGTAAGGATGATGCGGATATCACAGTATGTCCCGACAGGCATTTTTTCCCTGGTTCGGACGTACATCCCCTTGAGACTGATATCCTTTGAGTTTACATTGGACCTGATTTCAGATTTCTCTGATTTCAGAATAACCTCTGTCTCAAACTGGACCCTTGTTTGTTTTCGTCTTTCCTTGCTCAATGGATTCTCTCCTTATAAATGAATTACTTTTTCTTCAACCGATAATAAATGGCACCCTGATCATGAATGATCTCAAATGCCTCGGTATACCCGCTCACAGTCTCTCCAGAACCCAGGAACAGATAGCCTTTTGGGGATAAAAGGCGGGACATATGGTCAAAAAGGGTCTTTTTAAACGGATCCGAGAAATAGATGATCACATTTCTCAGGAATATGATATCAAAAGGTCCGCCGAGATTGCTGCCAAGTGTCTTTAGATTAACCTCCTTAAATGTGACCAATTTTTTGATATTCTCGGCGACCATCCACTCTTTGGCTTTTTTGGTGAAAAACCGCTGCGTATGTTCCGGCGACAGGCCGCGATCCATTGACGTTGCATCATATTCACCTGTTTTGGCCTTGGATAATGCCTTCTGCGAAATATCCGAGGCCAAAACATTCACCTCTTGATAACAATCATTTTCGCGATGAATGCTCTTATAAAACTCGATCACACACATGGCTATGGAATAGGGCTCCTGCCCGGTTGAGCATGCGCTTGACCATATCTGTATCCGGGAGCGTTTTCCTTGAGTGATTTCCTCCTTAAATAGAGGAAGAATTTGTTTCTCCAGTGTTTTAAATGGGTATTGATCCCTGAACCAGAGGGTTTCATTGGTGGTGATGGCGTCCACCACGGCTCCCAGCCAATATTTAGAGTCAGGACCGTTTGTGATTCGGCGATAAAGATCACCGTAACACTTGCCGTTGATTTCTTTCACCAGATTGGATAAACGGCTCTCAACCAAATACGCCTTGTCGTCCCGTAGCGTGATGCCGAATTGTCTCTCAATAAGATCCCGCAGCAAGATGAATTCCTGTTTGGTAATGGGAAGCGCCATGAATTTTATTCACTGGAAAAGGTTTACGAAAGAGAGTCAGACCGATAATATAATAGAGTTTAGCATATGCTGAAAAGGACTGCAATCTGCATACCAAAGTCAACAGCGTCTCTTTCCCAAAGCAAAAAGGAGTCTTACTGAATACTCTCGGGTTAGGATCATGGTGGGGTCTAAGGTTGTCCACTCGCTTCTTTACTGTCAGGAACTTTGGTGATACTATGGCTTAGACATCGATCATCCCATATCATCTGAACGCAGCACCATTAAAGAACATTATTTTATGCATTTCGTGTCGAAAGCATTCAAAATAGACCACATATTATGGTTATTCTTGGTCATCATTAAAGGAGATCATTATGAAAATAATTGTTTATCTTTTTCTTGCCCTTTTCATCTTTGGGTGTGGGGAAAAGGTTGAAAAAGAGGTCAATGCTGAAACTTCCAAAGGGACGGCCGCAACGGAATCTATTATATTAGAAAGTGAGGGGGAGTTTGACCCGATCGCGAACCCGAAGGCCGTCTTCGGAGGCACTTATACGACCTGGGGGAGTTCATTTCCCAAATCACTAAACATGTTTCTGGATTCCAACTCGTTTTCAGCGGAAGTGACGGGGATGTTTTTCGAGTCGCTTGTTGGTTTGCATTCTACTCGAAATGATCCTATCGGTATTTTGGCCAAGGATTGGAGCATCTCCGACGATAAAAAGACCTATACATTTGAGATCCATTCTGAAGCCGAATGGAGTGACGGTCGTCCCGTTACCGCCGAAGATGTCCAATTCTATTATGATGTCATCATGAATCCCAAAAATATGACCTCTATTTTTCGCGTGGATCTTAAGAGATTTGAACGCCCAAGAATCATTGATTCAAAGACCATTGAGATCGTTGCCAAGGAAGTTCACTGGAGCAATTTTTGGAGTGCTTCAGGGATGGTGGCATTCCCAAAACATGTATGGCGGGATGTGGACTTTAATAAGCAGAACTTTGAGTTTCCTGTTGTGAGTGGGCCCTATCGGCTCAAGGAGGTCAAAAAAAATCGTTATATTCTTCTTGAGCGGAGAGCGGACTGGTGGGGGAGAATAAAAAAATATAATCAATACAAGTATAATTTTGATTTTATACGATATAAATTCATGGAAGACCGGAACAAGGCATTGGAGGCATTTAAAAAAGGTGATTTTGACGCCTATGCCATCTATACATCGTCCATATGGGCGAAACAGACGGATTTCGATCAGGTTCAAAAAGGATGGGTGGTCAAACAACGGATATATAACAAAGAACCCAAAGGCTTTCAGGGATTTGCCATCAACCTCAGGAGGCTGAAATTCCAAGATGTCAGGGTTCGCGAAGCACTCTGCTGCTTAATGAACAGAGCGTTGATGAATGAAAAACTCATGTTTAATGAATATTTTTTATTGAACTCCTATTATCCGGACCTTTTCCCGGAAAACGTCAACCCGGATGTCCCATTTAGAAAATATGATCCGGAAAAGGCGAGAAGCCTCCTTTACGAAGCCGGGTGGCGGGTCGGATCGGACGGTGTTTTGGAAAAAGACGGAATGAATCTGGAGATATCGCTACTCACCTATTCAGTCGATCAACGGCATTATAATATCTACCTGGAGGACCTGAAAAAGGTCGGCATCAAGGCAGGCATTGAACAATTGTCCCTTTCTTCGGTCCGAAAAAAGATCGATAATCATGATTTTGATCTTTTTTGGATCAATTGGGGGGCTTCCAGGCTTAGAGATCCAGAAGCCTCATGGCACTCCAGTACGGCGGATCAAATAGCTACCAATAATATCAGCGGCGTCAAAGATTCGATCATCGATGATTTGATCGAACAACAAAAGACCGAAATGAGCCTGGACAAGCGAAATGAAATATTACGAAAGATTGATAAAAGGCTTAACGAGATCGTCCCCTATGTGTTTCTATGGCAGGCGGATCACCATCGGATCCTTTACTGGAAAAGGTTCGGGACGCCGCAATATGTCTTTGATAAATTCAGCCGGGAAGAATCAATCCCGGCTTATTGGTGGATAGATTCAGACAAGGATAGGTCGCTTCGGGATGCCATGAAAAATAATGCATCCTTACCTCTGGAGCCCGAACGGGTGGTCTATTCGGAATAGGACAGGCGTATGCGGATGAAGAAACTGTTGATTTAAGGCCGGTTGAAGATGCGGGAATATATTTTTAGACGGCTTTTATTGATCATTCCCACCATCATCGGGATCACGATGGTTTGCTTTGCCTTGACCCAGTTCATTCCCGGCGGTCCGGTGGAACAGATGATATCACGTGCACGGGCTGCCGGCAGTGAAAAAGGCATAGATGCATCCCGCGCCATTACTGAGGAAGAGATCCAAAATATCAAGGTCTATTACGGTTTCGATAAACCTCTTCATATTCGCTATCTGGCGTGGCTTGGTAATGTGGTTCGACTGGATCTCGGTAACTCGTATACCTATGAAGAGCCCGTATGGAACGTGATCGTGAGTAAATTTCCCATATCCCTGTTTTTTGGCCTGACCTCTTTTTTCATCTCCTATCTTGTATGCATCCCTTTGGGGATGCTGAAGGCCGTGAAAAACAACAGTTCTTTTGATGTGATCTCTTCCGTGATTATTTTTATCGGGTATGTGATGCCAGGATATGCTCTAGGATTACTGTTGATCACATTTTTGGGCGGTGGCAGTTTCCTCGACCTATTCCCCATATCCGGCATTGTCTCGGATCATTTTGAGATGTTATCCCCGGGGGGAAAGGTATTGGATTTTCTGCATCACATGATTTTGCCGCTGATTTGTTATATGGCCAGCGAATTCGCGTTCCTGACACTGCTCATGAAAAACAGCTTGATGGATGAAATCAAAAAGGACTACATGCGAACCGCCATTGTCAAAGGGTCCACCTTCAATACAGCCGTTTGGAAGCATGCCTTGCGTAATTCACTCATTCCGCTGGCTACAAGGATCAGCGAGATTTTTACAGTCATGTTTGCGGGAGCCCTGTTGATTGAAAGGATATTTGATATCGACGGGATGGGTCTCCTGATGTACAATTCCTTGGTGAGCCGGGACTATACGGTGGTCATGGGAATCATCCTTTTAAGCAGTGTGATGGTCCTGCTGGGACGCCTGTTTTCCGACATTTTGTATGTACTGGTTGATCCGAGGATTAAGTTTCAGTAAGGAAATTGAGACGAGGTGTTTTCAGAACTTACAAAAGATCGGCTGAGACGTTTTAGAAAGATCAGGCGTGCCTATTATTCCTTATGGATTTTAGGTATTGCCTTTTTTCTCTCTCTTTTCAGTGAATTCATCGCCAACGATAAACCCCTTTATTTGAGATATCAGGGCAAATCCTACTTTCCGGTGCTTTTTTTCTACTCGGAACAGACATTCGGTGGGAAATATAAAACCGAGACCGATTATCTGGCCTTAAAGGAGGATGAAGATTTTCAGAAGCAGGGTTCTATGATCTTCCCTGTCATCCCGCACAGTCCGCTTCATTCCTACCTGAACTTGGCCGACAACCCGCCTCATCCCCCTTCACGGGCTCATTGGTTGGGAACCGATGCCATTGCCAGGGATATCCTGACACGACTCATCTATGGGTTTCGCATATGTATGACGTTTTCTTTGTGTCTTATGATTATGGGCGCTATATTGGGAATCATCATCGGAGGCATCCAAGGTTACCTGGGGGGGGTTGTGGATATTACCGCCCAAAGGCTGATCGAGATCTGGTCATCCTTGCCGTTTCTGTATGTCGTTATCCTGGTGGGGGCGGTTTACGGTCGGAGCTTCCTGTTGTTGTTGATCATTATGGTTTCCTTTCAATGGATCGGTTTATCCTATTATATGCGGGGTGAGTTTTATAGACTCAAGAACCTGACCTATGTAACAGCGGCCAAGGCCCTCGGTCTTGGACATGTGCGGATCTTTTTCCAGCAGATCCTTCCCAATGCCCTCACCCCCGTAATCACCATCATGCCGTTCAGCCTGATCGGAGGCATCACCGCTTTGACCGCCCTGGATTTCCTGGGCTTCGGGCTCCCACCACCCGCGCCGTCATGGGGGGAACTTTTGAGCCAGGGGTTGGATAATCTTTACGCCCCTTGGATCGTCATTTCCACAGTGGCTGCTCTATTTATCACGCTTCTCTTGGCCACGTTTATCGGCGAAGGGGTGCGTGAGGCCTTTGATCCCAAATCGGAGTATCGCATTGAATAAAATGCCTTTGCTGAGTGTGTCGGACCTGACGGTCGCCTTTGAAACGGATGATGGGGATATAGCCATCACGGATCAGGTGTCTTTTCAGATCTCCCCGGGCGAGATCTTCGGTCTGGTGGGGGAATCGGGTTGCGGAAAAACGGTCACGGCCTTGGCCCTTCTGAAACTCCTTCCCATGCCCGGTGGCAAGATCCTATCCGGCCGTGTGCTGTTAAGAGGAAGGGATATCCTTTCTCTTGATCCTGAAGGGGTGAGAGATGTCCGGGGAAAGAGTATTAGTATGATCTTTCAGGAACCTGCCGCGGCCCTCAATCCTCTTTTGACTGTTGAACGACAGATCATGGAATGCTTTGATTACCATCCATTCGAGGGCGATAAAAATAAAAGGATCCTGGACTTATTGCATCGTGTGGGGTTCCCCGACCCCCATCGCATATTAGCTGCTTACCCCCATGAGCTCTCGGGAGGGATGCTTCAACGGGTGATGATCGCGATGGCCTTGATCATGAAGCCCGACCTGATCATTGCGGATGAACCCACCACGGCCTTGGATGTCACGGTCCAGGCTCAGATCATGGAGTTGTTGGTTGAGATGAAACAGGAGACCGATACATCCATTCTCCTCATCACACATAATCTCGGCCTCATCGCCCAGTACGCGGACCGATTGGCCGTCATGTACGCAGGCCGTATCGTGGAGGAGAGCAGTGTCCAGGCCTTTTTGGACAATCCTCTTCACCCTTATACAAAAGGGTTGCTGGATGCGCTTCCAAAATTAACCATCGGAGAATCGGAGATTGTCCCGATTCCCGGACAGGTCCCGCAACCAAGGGATTACGCTGTAGGTTGTCGATTCCGGGACCGATGTGGTAAGGCCTTTGCGCGTTGCATTGAAAAGCCGCCCTTATACCATGTCGCCGAGGATCAACAGGTGGCTTGTTTTCTTTATGCTCAAAGGATCGAATCATGATTCTGGAGACCAGACATCTTAAGACCTTTTTTCCCATTAAGGGTGGTGTCTTCCACAAGGTTGAAAATCATGTCAAGGCCGTCAATGATGTTTCCCTGGAGGTCCGGGAAGGGGAGATCGTTTCCATTGTCGGGGAATCCGGTTGTGGAAAAAGCACCCTGGGCTTTTCCATCCTGGGCCTTACACCCGTTACATCGGGAGAGATTTATCTGGCCGGTCAAGGGATTGATATCCGGAATCTGAATGCATGGAAACCTTTTCGGAAAGATTTTCAGATCATATTCCAGGATCCATTTACCTCCCTCAACCCTCGGCATACCATCTACCGGATATTGTCCGAGCCGTTACTGGTTCATAAGATCTATACTCAGAAGCAGGTTCGGGAAGGAGTGGCCCATCTGCTGGAACAGGTGGGTCTGACGGCGGATTACATGGAACGTTTTCCACATGCCTTTTCAGGCGGTCAGCGGCAACGGATTGCCATTGCCCGTGCCATTGGTGTGAATCCCCGATTGATTGTGTGTGATGAGGTGGTTTCGGCCCTCGATGTATCCGTGCAGGCTCAGATTGTCCGGTTGTTATTGGAACTTCGGAAAAAAATGGGATTGACCTTGTTGTTTATTACCCATGATCTTTCGTTGGTCAAGGTCATCAGTGACCGGGTATACGTCATGTACCTGGGTAAGGTCCTGGAGTCGGAACCGGCTAAGGCACTGTTTGAGAATCCCCAGCATCCTTATACCGAGGCCTTACTAAATTCCATCCCCACACTGGATCGGAGCAAGAGGCCTAAGATCCTGGAGGGCGAGGTCTCTTCCCCCGTGAACCTGCCCAAAGGGTGTCTATTTCAAAGCCGTTGTCCTTACAGCCAGGAAAGATGCGGGGAAAACCATCCGGATCTGGTGTCCCGAAAGAGCGGCCAGGTGGCCTGCTATTTTCCCCTGTAAGACTAACCCGTAGTGATCGGTTGCAGCATTGCTTGTTTCCAAAAGTCGGACTATGTATTATCATGTATGGATTGATATGAAAAAGGAAGACCCTTGCATAACGTCCCTATCGTCATTCCGGACGAGGGGAGAGTAACATAGCGAGACCCGGAATCCAGAGACACCGCCGGGCATGAAAAAGCCCGGATTGAACGGAAATGGAACTTACAAGCAAGATCTCGCAGCATCAAAATGGAAATCCCCCTCATCCTGTTCCCTCCCCCCATTGGGAAGAGGAGACTCCTAAACTAGGTTGGGCAGAAAAACACCTTCCTCCCTTGGTGGGAGAGGATTGAGGGGAGGGGGAAATAGCGCCTTTTTTTATGAAAAGTTTTATACGAGAAATGCTCAGCAATTCCAAAAGGCTCTAGATTCCTGCTCAATCTCAAGTTATGGGGCTTGGCCGGAATGACAAAATCCTATGATTCATGAGGTTTTACAAAGATCTCAGAGGATGTTGTGAGTTTTACGATTGTCTCATCAAAAGGACAAATTACCATACCCGTTAATATCCGTACAAAACTTGGCATTGAACCCAGGAACAAGGGCCGATGTATGGTCAGGGATGTTGGAATAATTATCAACCCTTTGAAACCATTCCGTAAGATGCGTGGATAAAATTGGGTGGCAATTTTATCATTGACATTCCATGTGAAATTGTTACATTGACCGTCTTACTGGGGGATAGTATAGTGGCAATACGACGGGTTCTGGCCCCGTTATCCAAGGTTCGAATCCTTGTCCCCCAGCCATAATAAAATCACGAAGTGATTTTATGTAACGCGGCTTCGCCGCGTTCTATAAAATGGTGCAACCGTTTGTTTTTTTGTTTTAACCTAAGCGGCGTAGCCGCGTTATATAAAATGGCGCAGCCATTTTACTTAGGGTCCCATCGTCTAGCGGTCTAGGATATCGCCCTCTCACGGCGGAGACACGGGTTCGAGTCCCGTTGGGACTACCATCTAACCAGTTGATTTTATTCAATTCGGGTATCCTCTTTTTTAAGCAGTGGATCAGCAGTA
>JAFGGA010000110.1 GCA_016930835.1 Deltaproteobacteria bacterium | reverse complement strand
TCCATCAGCTAACTACCTGTTTTAAAAATGCTTTGGCTGCCCACTGAAAGCTGACGGCTGATCGCTTGAATCCAGAAACGTTCATTCCTGGATGAATACTAGGCTGGTCATTCCACGACTTGATCGCGGAATCCATAGGTTCGCGCCAAGTTTTTCAAAAATCTAAATGATACAAAAAAGGATATTACTCCGAGCTGATCACGCGGGTCAACAACCCCCTATGTTTCGCTAGCTATTCCTCTATTGCGATATCCATACTCATCCAATTTGCTCCTAGTTTTCCACTTTGTAAAAAGCTTTTACACTGGAAAGCAAAGATCGAATGAAAATATTTTCCATAACACAATTAACACAAATGAAAACAGAACGTTACAATCATTAAAATTTTCTGGAAAAATGGCACGAACTTTGCGCTATGTTTCTGCAGTTTCTCCTTAATGGAAGAAGGGGATATTTTTAAAACGATCAAGAATGTGGGGTGGTGGATATGGATTTTACGTTAAGTGAAGAACATCAGATGATTCGAGACCAATGCAGGAAGTTCGCCGACAAGGAACTAAAGCCAATCGCGGCGGAATATAACAGAAACCATAAATTTCCAATGGAACAGGTCAAGAAATTGGGTGAAATGGGAATAATGGGAATCGTATATCCCGAGGAGTATAACGGCGCCGGCATGGACTATATTTCCTATGTAATCGCTGTTGAAGAAATTTCACGGGGCGGCGCGTCTACAGGTGTTACGGTATCCGCACATAACTCTCTTTGCCTTTCCCCTATCTATTATTTTGGCAATGAAGAACAGAAAAAGAAATACTTGCCCCGTCTATGCACCGGCGAACATATTGGATGTTTCGGGATTACGGAACCTGGAGCAGGTTCGGACGCAGCAGGAACAACAACAAAGGCGGAACGGAAAAACGGAAACTGGATTCTTAACGGCACCAAAACCTTTATTACAAACGGCGGGGTTGCCGACATAGCTGTTGTCATGGCAAGGACGGCAAAGGATGGAGGTCACAAGGGATTATCCATGTTTATCATTGAAAAGGGATCTCCTGGATTTTTGGTGGGAAAGAACGAAGGGAAAATGGGTTTGCTCTCTTCCTCTACCACGGAATTGATATTTGATAACTGTGAAATACCCTATGAAAACCTGCTGGGAGAAGAAGGCCAGGGATTCAAAATAGCCATGCATACACTTGATGGCGGTCGCATTGGTATCGCGGCCCAGGCGGTTGGCATCTCGCAGGCCGCCATGGAAGATGCCATCGCTTACGCTAAAGAAAGAAAACAATTCAACAAATCCATATGTGAGTTTCAAGCCATACAATGGATGATCGCCGACATGGCGACCGATATAGAAGCCGCAAGGTTAATGACCTATCAGGCAGCCGGATTGTTGAACGGTGATAACAGACAAAAATATTCAAAACAGGCTGCAATGGCAAAATTGTTTGCATCGGAAGCCTCTCATCGAGTGACTCATAAGGCCCTGCAGATATTAGGAGGTTACGGTTATACGACAGAATACCCAATGGAAAGATATTGCCGTGATGCCAGAATTACGGAAATTTATGAGGGGACTTCGGAAATGATGAGACTGGTTATTGCAACGAATGTTTTAAAGTCTTGATAACATGAAAGAACCATCGGTCGCCAAATCCGACGGATGTCTGATGAAAGATTGCAACCGTAACGAACCGCTGACCACTATAAGAAGCTTTGCAATGGCAAAAAAACCAATTGATAGCATAACATTCTGAATCAAAATGAGACAGTGTGAAGGAGGAAAAATGCTAAGCGAAAAAGAACTGGCATGGGTAAAAGAACGATACAGCTCAGTCTATCTGAATCCGTTAACTCCGTTGAGCTTCCTGAAGAGAAGCGAACTGGTCTTCCCCAAAAAAACAGCGGTTATTTATCGTGACAGGTCTTTCACCTGGAAAGCTTTCGCCAATAGGGTCTACTCCCTTGCCAATGGTTTGAAAAATAAAGGTATCCAAAAACATGAGCGCGTGGCCATGATTTCGCGCAACAATAACGCCCTGCTGGAGTCTTTTTACGGCATCAGCATGGCCGGCGGCGTCAGCGTTCCCCTGAACTACCGTCTGAGTGATAAGGATGTCGCCTATGCGCTGAATCACTCCGAGAGCAAGGCGCTCATCTTTGAACATATATATGCCGAAACCATAAAGGGTATCCAGAAAGATCTGAGGACGCTAGAGTTTTTCATCGAGATAGATAGCCCGGAAGAGAACAACGGTGCGCCGCTGGGCATACCTTATGAAGCTTTCCTGAACAAATCATCAAGTCAGCCGTTGGACATCCCGGTCATGGATGAGAATGATATGCTGAGCATCGTTTACACCAGTGGTACCACCGGCCTTCCCAAAGGCTGTGTGCACACCCACCGGGGCGCCTACCTCAACGCGATGGGCGAATTGCTGGCAGCGCGTATGCATGCCGAAAGCGCCTACCTCTGGACCCTGCCCATGTTTCACTGCCAGGGGTGGTGCTTCGTCTGGGGTGTCACCGCAGTCGGCGCCAAGCATGTCTGCCTCGATGCCGTCAGGGCCGAGCAGATTTGCCAGCTGATGACGCAGGAGAAAGTCACCCATATGTGCGGGGCGCCCATTGTTTACACGACCATCGCCGATTACATGGAGAAGAATGGGCTCCACTTTGAAAACACGATACGTGGGTTCATGGGCGGGGCGGCGCCTTCACCGGTGAATATCCAAAAAGCCGAAAACATCGGGATGGATATACATCAAGTTTACGGCCTCACTGAGGTTTATGGGCCTCATACCCTCTGCGAATGGCACAGCGAAGATTGGGATGACCTCCCCCTGGCCAAGCGGGCCCAACTGAAGGCAAGGCAGGGCGTTCCCTATGCCACTTACACGCTGGTCAAGGTGGTCGATGAAGATATGAACGAGGTACCCTGGGACGGGCAGACCCCGGGCGAAATAGTCATGAAGGGAAACAACGTCATGCAGTGGTACTTCAATGAGTACGATAAGACTGATGAAGCCTTTAGGGGCGGCTGGTTCCACAGCGGCGATGCCGCCATTGTTCACCCCGACGGCTACATAGAAATCACCGACAGGCTTAAAGACATCATCGTCACCGGCGGCGAAAACGTCTCCAGCGTTGAGGTGGAAAATATCATCGCGGAATTCCCCGGCGTCGTCGACGTGGCGGTCATCAGCAAACCCGATGAGAAATGGGGCGAGATCGTCAAGGCCGTCGTGCACATGGAAGCCGGCATCGAGGCAACCGCCGAAGCCATCATCAAGTGGTGCCGGGAACGCCTGGCTGGATTCAAGACCCCTAAAGAAGTGGAATTCGGCGTGGTACCGCGCTCGGCTACCGGCAAGATACAAAAACACGTACTCAAGCAGAGAGAGAAAGACCTCTTGGCTGGTGTCCGTCCATTAACCTCCCCTCCACTCGCGGGAGAAGCCAGGGGGAGGGGGTAACAAAACACCGCACTCTTTGATAACCCTGTCTCTTCCACCCCCTCTCCCATATTAAAGCCGGTCCCGGACTTCGATCCGGGATACGGGAAAGGCTCCGACTCTCCCCTGTCAAGGGGGAGGGAGTTGGGGGCATCTTTGGATGGAAACTGTTTATCACATCCTACCCCAACCCTCTTCCCAAATTCCAGGGGAGATGGACAGCTACTCTTTTCATGCAGGGCGATTTCATCCTTTACCCCATTCCGGTGTATCCCAGCGCTTTCACAAAGTTCCATATTTACCATAAGCTATGAATTTGGTAAAAAGCTCTTGAGATGAGCTTTGATACATGATAGAAGATTTGAAATACAAGGAGATGAAAAAATGGATCCTAAAAAACGAATACTGGGGAAAAAGATCCTCATCGTCGATGATGAAAAAGATATACTCGATACTCTAATCGATCTATTGGAATTAGGCAAGATTGATGCTGCCTCCTCCTTCGAAGAGGCTAAAGAATTTCTTGAAAAATATGATTATGACATCGCAATACTTGATCTTATGGGTGTTCAAGGATATAAGCTGCTTGAAATCGCAAATAAAAAAGAAATTCCATCCCTCATACTTACCGCACATGGATTAACGCCAGAAAATCTCAAAAAATCAGCGGAAGAGGGGGCGGCTTATTTCGTACCCAAAGAAGAAATGGGAAACATCGTTACTTATGTTGCTGATGTACTTGAGGCAAAGGAAAAAAATAAAAATCCTTGGCAAAGGTGGTTTGACAGGCTTAGTGGTGTTTTTGATGTTATATTCACGGGCCCGGATTGGAGAGATCGAGAAAAAGAATTTTGGGACAAACGGACGCGGGATTATTAGTCTTGTTGAACCGATAAGGCTACGAGAAAACACTTTTTGCTTGGGGCGGACTCAATAGCTGAAAAAATAATGTCGATTATAGTAACAGACCTAAGCTGACCATATATTTCACGCCGATGTTTTATCACGCACTCCCAATCTTACGACACGGTCATCGATCGCTGTAATAGTGGACATTCTCAACATTTACATATTTTTCTTGAATGTGTAAATATGGAGTACGTCCCCCTTTACGCTTCTCCCTTTCCTCCTTGTCTGTTCTCCGTCCTGCCTGCCCTCCGAAGTTTTAACGAAGGTGGGTCCTCCGTCTGTCCTACGTAGCTTTAGCACAGTAGGATGAACCCTGAACTGCCTGCCGCGCCATAGCTTGTAGAGCGACGGCGGGTGAACTTTGAACCGTGAACTATTGTAATCAAAAAATACTTCAGAGATGAACAAAAAGCCCCAAATCCTGCACAAAAAAACATGCAATACCCCTCCAAAAACCCTTGCCAATCTCCCCAAAAGGGCTTATTCTTTCTCAGCTTTTCAAATGTCGGAAATCGTACAAAGATTTACAGGCTCAAATTGAATGAACCCGGGAAGAATTACGTTCTAATCCTCCACTAGTTGTAATATTTAATGTATTAAAAAGTTTTTCAGATAAATAACAAAAGGTGAGTCAAGAGCAGACCTCTTTAACCTTTCATATGATAAATTCCTCTCTATATTGAAAAGGAGCCGGTAAATTGGTTTACTCATCAATTCGTGATAATCACTC
>JAFGGA010000109.1 GCA_016930835.1 Deltaproteobacteria bacterium | reverse complement strand
GTGTAACCTTTTTCTTTGGTGCATGCCCTGATCGCACATTGCTGGCAATGCATGAAAAGATCATCTGATAAGCACCCACTGCAATGGATATCTTCTATGGAAAGGTTTTCGCTATTTGGGAGTGTCCCTTTACCCGCAGCCCCTCCCTTGTACAGGTTTAACAATCCCTCCTTGAGCCTGTTATTATTCTCCCGCGTTGCGATGTAAATAGCACAAACACCGCAATAAAGACCGCAAGGAGAAATGAAATCGGGATTTACAGCCATTTTTTTGTCCCCCCTGTTGATTTCTGATTCTTCTAAAGGCCTGACGGGGCTGCGGAAATCCGCAGCCCCATTGTTGCCGGCGCGGAGCGTCCGGCAACAACATATGAGTAGACGGCAAATTCGCGGATATTTACCGGATAAAATTCACCGCCCATGGTTAACAAAACGTCTTAATTCCAAATGGATGGATCTATTCATTTGTGGATATTGAAATCGAGAAATACGGATTTGTTGAACAAGCTGAATACGTTTAAAAAGATGATTTTTTTGGTTAAAGTCCATAACGGAAACGAAACCACTTTTATAATGAATAGATCTAGAAAAGGATTTTGATATTTCAGCCCATATTACGCGGTAATGGTGGAACGTCTTCCGATACATTTGCCTTATTGGGCGATCTAATCAAACTACTCACCGACGTGACCATGCCGGCGATGTCACTCAGGTTCGACGGGATAATGACCGTATTGTTCTTTTTGGCCAGGTTCCCGAATTCCTTGATGTACTGCTCCGCAATCCGTAGGTTGACCGCGTCACTTCCTCCTGGTGATTGGATGGCATCGGCGATTTTCCGGATACCTTCGGCCGTGGCGATGGCGACCAGCTCGATCTCTTTGGCGCGCCCTTCGGCCTCATTGATCCGTTTCGTCTTTTCACCCTCGGATTTTTTGATGGCCTCTTGTTTATCACCTTCCGCCACATTGATCTTGGACTGTCGTTGTCCCTCCGACTCCGCAATGGCCGCGCGTTTTTCACGCTCCGCCCGCATCTGTTTTTCAAGGGCATCCGTGACGCTTTTGGGGGGTGTGATGTTTTTGATTTCATATCGAGTGATCTTCACACCCCATGGATCGGAGGCCTTATCCACAGCATGGATGATTGCCGAGTTTATCTTTTCCCGCTCCTCAAAAGTACGATCCAGTTCCAATTTGCCGATCTCGGAACGCATGGTGGTCTGGGCCAATTGGGTGGACGCGAACATGTAATTCTCAATGCCGTAGCTTGATTTGACCGGATCGATAACCTGCATATACAGGACCCCGTCCACCTCCACGGCGATATTATCCCTTGTGATACAGGTCTGTGATGCCACATCTACGGCAACCTCTTTCAGGGAATGCTTGTATGCAATCCTATCCAGGAATGGAATGAGGATATGAAACCCCGCGTCCAACGTGCTGGAGTATTTTCCCAACCGCTCGATAATAAACGCCATTTTTTGCGGTACAATGGTCGCCGTCTTAAGAATCGCGACGATGATGAGGACAACAAGCCCTGCGATAACATATGTTCCTAGTGTCATTTGATTCCTCCTTTTTATTCCGAACCCTTTTTTTTGATTTTTAAAGTGAGTCCATCCAACCCTATAATAACGGCAAGATCTCCTTTATGAATCGTTTCTTCAGAAACAGCGCTCCAGGAAGCCCCTTTGAATTCCACATAACCGCCGGTTTTTCCCGGCAACACATCTTCGAGCACCAGAACATCTTTTCCTGTAAATTCATCCAGATTTCGAGATGGATCCTGCACATCACGCACATGTCCATGAAACTTTCCCTTCACCCATCTCCTGAGAAATACCAGCAACAGGATCGATGCTACGATAAAAGTCAGAAGTTGGGATTCAATGGTGGAGGTCAGCCCGATATAGGCCGTAAAGGCTACGATCCAGGCCGCCGCACCAAAAAAGACCAGAATAACCCCGGGAACGGCGAATTCCAAAAAGGCCAACACCAGACCCACCAGGAACCATATCAAGGTGGGATTGGATAGGATATTTTTATCCGGGTCCGCCTTGGCATCGGCATCTGATCCTTCCGCTCCATGGATAAAGGTTAGGACATTCGCGGCCGTTTTCCCATCCTTATATGAAGGTTGAAGGCTATGCAATGGACCAGCATAAAAAAGGAGGATGATACATATCGAGATAAAACATATTTGGTTCTTTGACATAGAAGAACTCCATTTTAATGATGGCAAGAGGGTTGGTGTCTCGGGTGACAAGTATCGTATTCATATCGTATCTTTTCATTGTTTTCAAGTATAAACAAAGACCGAAATCCGACACTGAAACCTGACAACATCAGAAATTGAACACCCGATAAACCAATCTAAATGACGTTTTTATGATAGATAAAAACATTCATGATGACTTTTGTAATACCCGGCTTGAGGGGAAAGAAAACAATCACGTCATCATTCCCGCGGATACAAACAATAGCGGAGTATCCTTTTTTATCCGAAATGCCTAGATTGCGTGAAACTTGAAAAAATGGGTAACACGTGGTATGGTTATTGCGTTTTCAAGCCGCGCTGAAATAAGAAGTCATGAGATGGCGAGAGTAAAGGGAAGTATTTTGATGCCATCCTGATTCATAAAATACAAACTATTCTATCACGGAACATGTCATATTTATGACGCTTTTTTGTTTTCAACATCATTACCAGACATCTTTTCGTCTGAAATCAGGAGGTTAATCAACCCGTGATCTAAGATCCTGGCCTGGCATAGTTTTTGCCAGTAATTGCGTGCGAATGGTGAGCAAAACGATCGAGATTTTATCATTCTATAATAACCAATAACTGCGGGAGATGAAAAATGACAATCTTGGCACTGGAGAAGACTTTGAGGATTAAATTACGCGGAAAATTATTATTTGCTTTTCTTATTGCCGGCGTTTTGCCGTTTATTTTGCTTGGCGTTGCATCATCCATATTAAGCGATAATGCCTTAAAGAAGAATATCACCAACAGGTTGTCATCCGATCTCATGGCGATGAACCAAGGCCTGGGGAATTATCTTGAAAATTTGGTGAAAAATATCACTTTGCAGGGGGGCCGGAATATCACGTCGGTTGAGGCCGCCAAGAGCATGGTTTCAACCGAGACAAAGGACTTGTCCTTTAAACTTCTTTCTCAACGATATGGGCCGCATTATCAAGGATTTATGAAAACCTATTCGGATGTATCCAAAATCATTTTGATCGGTACGATGATCGATAAAGGAGAAAAAATCGGAAAGATCTCTTTTGCGGTGATGTCTCCCAAAGATAGTGAACAAAATAAGGGTGCGGATGTGGTATCCGATACGGATCAATTCTTAAAAAAGTTATCCGGCCAGTACCTGCGTAAGGAGGATCAAGATCCCTTAACGCAAGCCTACTTTAAGGTCCTTGATGAGAAGCAAACGACCACATTGGATTTTCAGGAATTGGGGGATGAACCACCGTCCTTATGGATCGCCACTCCGTTATTGGTGGAAGAAGGCCAGATCTATAATCCCCCCCGCATGCAAAGAGAAGAGGGAGAAGATGTCCCCTCGGATATGGTGGGAGTATTGATCGCGCAAATCTCGCCTCATGATAGTATCTCAAGGATTTTATCGCGAGATGAACATATCAAAAGCTTTTTGGTTGGTAAAAATCGGGCCGGTCAAAGGATTATGCGTTCACAGGATGACGTACTCAAAATGGGGTCCATCTTGCCTGACTACCTGAATAAAATATTATCGCAACAGGGTGTGGTTTCATATCGGGATCAAAAAAATGCTCCATATCTCATCGCCTCCGCTCCTCTAAAGTGGGATGGATTGGATTGGGAGGTCTTTATCCGGGTGGATGAGACGGCGGCCTTTAAAGATATCTCAAACTTAAGATGGCTGATTCTTATCATCGGTTTTTTGGGTTTTGTGTTTATATGCATCATCGCTTTGGTTACGGTCACGGTTATTACCAAACCGGTGAATCAAGTAGTGGAAAATCTCAAGGACATCGCGGAAGGGGAAGGGGATCTCACCTCCCGGCTTAAAATCACATCCAATGATGAAACCGGGGAATTGGCCAGATGGTTTAACCTCTTTCTTGACAAGATCCAAAACATTATCAAGGATATCACAAATAACATGGGGACCTTGAATACCTCTTCCCAACATCTGGCCCAACTTTCAGGACGGATGTCATCGGTGGCGAACGAGATGTCAACGAAATCCACCATGGTGGCGGCGGCGGCCGAAGAGGTCAGCATCAATGTGAATTCCGTCGCGGCCTCCGTGGAGCAGGCCTCCGTAAACGTAGGTATGGTGGCTTCTTCAACCGAAGAGATGACCTCCACTATCGATGAGATCGCCAAAAACTCCGAGAAAGCGCGGGTCATTGCGGCGGAGGTGGCAGCCAACACGCAACAGGTGAATGATAGTGCGCAAGGACTCGGTAAAGTGGCCCAGGACATCGGGAAGGTGACAGAAACCATCACGGAGATCTCCGAACAGACCAATCTTTTGGCCCTTAATGCCACTATTGAAGCGGCCCGTGCCGGCGAAGCCGGAAAAGGTTTCGCTGTTGTAGCCAATGAGATCAAAGAACTGGCCAGGCAAACAGCCGAAGCAACCCTGCAGATCAAGGCCCAGATCGAAGGGATCCAGGGTTCCGCGGATGACACCATCAAAGAAATTGAAAATATCACCCGCTCCATCAGTGAAGTCAACGAGATCGTATCTGCCATTTCAGCCTCGGTGGAGGAACAATCCGTCACCACCAAGGAAATCGCGCAGAATATTTCCCAGGCATCCAGTGGGATATCCGAGGTCAGCAACAGCTCCTCACAAAGTTCCATGATCGTATCGGAGATCGCAAAAGATATTGCCGGACTGAACCAATTTGCAACCGATATATCCGAGGGCAGTACGGAGGTGGATTCCAACTCCAAGGATCTCTCGGCCCTGGCCAGCCAACTGAATGGTCTCGTCGGCAGGTTCCGGGTCTAGCCCCAATGGAATCTTCAACCATTTATCTTAATTCCTTGAATCTTTATCATTTTTTATGTAATCTCCCTCATATCTCAATGAGCTTTAGAAAACTAGAAGAGTAACCATTAAGCAAGGAGGGCTGATATGGGAATGATTAAAGAGTTCAAGGAGTTTGCGGTACGAGGCAATGTGATCGATATGGCCGTGGGCATCATCATCGGCGGGGCGTTCGGGAAGATCGTCAGCTCATTCGTGAATGACGTCATCATGCCGCCAATCGGTTTGCTTATGGGTAACGTCGATTTTTCGGAGCTGGCGATCACACTCAAGGCAAAAACCGCCGAGGCGGAGGCCGTGACCATCAAATACGGTGTGTTCATCAATACCGTTTTGGACTTCATCATCGTTGCCTTTGCTATCTTCATGGTCATCAAACAGATGAATCGTTTCAAAAAGAAAGAAGAAGCGACCGCGGCCGTACCAACAACAAAAGAATGTCCGAAGTGCTTTACCGCCATTCCAATCAAGGCCACACGTTGCCCAAATTGCACATCTGATCTTCCACAAATGTGAAAGCACGGTAAGGATGGCAAAATACATTGAGCACAGGACCATGATGGGGGAAGACATCATGATCGAGGTGTCGGGTTGCCGAGTGAACCGTGTCCCGGGAACCTTGAGGGGCTATCCGCGGCACTCCGTCAAAGGAGTGCCCCATATCCCGCCTTGATCCCCGGCCTCTTTCTCCCAACAAATCGGGAAAAGAATAAAACTCAATCCTATCATTATATCTCTCACCATACATATTGTGGTTTCATTTTTCTTGACACACAAGATAAATTGACTTAAGAAAAAGATACTTTTTTCTTGAATGGGCATGTTTTTTTTCGTATGAGAAGGTGTGAAGATCTACGATCTCCTAACTCACAAGATATTATGGATGAGGGATTCATGACGATGAAATGCGCTATCTGCGGAATATCGATTGATTCAGTTGAAAGTATGATTGAAGAAGATTGGATTTCCAGTTTTTTTGAAGGTGAAGAAGAACACGGTCCTCTATGCCCTTCCTGTACGGATACGCTTTTGGTTATGGCCCCGGATGGGGAATTTGAACTCAAAGAAGAATATAGAGGGAAGATCATTTACAATGATCAGATCGTGAAGCCTGAAGAGATCCATGAGGGAGAGGTAGAAGAAATTGTGTTGGGGTTTATATTAAATTAGCTAAAAGCGATTGGCGATGTGCCTTCAACTTTTAGGGCCATCTTCTTTGGGTCTCGTAAGATTATGGAGTGTAGCTTTTCCTGTAGAACGTCTCACCGAATAAAAAGGATTTTTACAAACCCAGATCATCCGCGATGTCCTGCATGGCGCCCAGGCAGATGGTGCTGAACTCCGTAATATCCATTCCCAGTTTTTCACATTCCATGACGATTTCCCTATCCACACCGGCCGCAAAACTCTTCTCCTTCATCCGTTTTAGAATGGATTTGGGCTTGACGCTCTTAATCTTTTTATCCGGATAAACGAGGGTTGTGGCAATGATGAGCCCGGTGATGGTTTCGCCGGCCGCCAGGGCGTGATGAAACCGCTCGGATCGTTTTTGACCGTGGGCCTTCTCGTTATGCAGCTTGATGGCCCGGATGATCTCTTCGTCCACCCCCTTTTCCCTCAGGATCTTCTCGGTCTCCAGGGTATGGACGTCTAGATCGGCATTGACCAATTCCACGTCCAGATCATGAAGTAGGCCGGTCAGGCCCCATTTTTCCCGGTCTTCCCCCAGTTTTTCGGCCAAGGCCTTCATGACCGCCTCGGATGCCAGGCAGTGCTTGATCAGGTTGGGGTTTTGGATGTTTTGATGCAATAATGTCAAGGCCTCATTTCGCGTGATACCGTAGGTCATCAGACTCTCCTATGATGTTTGTCTACTCCAGAAAAAGTGTTAATTTGATCTAAGTTATCAATCTTCCAAACAATTCGCCGCAAATTTCCTCT
>JAFGGA010000108.1 GCA_016930835.1 Deltaproteobacteria bacterium | reverse complement strand
GAAGCCAAGTGGTTAATCCCGCCCTGCGGGACTCTACCGACTGAGCTACCGGGGATCATATTCGGAAGCCAAGTGGTTAATCCCGCCCTGCGGGACTCTACCGATCCTGCTGAAGCAGGGCTCCCGGATAATCAACGAATTATATATCACCAAAAAGGCACTGTCTAACAAAAACAAATAGCTGCGTCAACATATTTTTATGGAATTGAATAATATGTCGCCCCATCATTTTCTCTCTGAATTTTTCCCTTTTCCAAGACCAAACCGGTTGATCATGAACCTTTTTATTATTTGGTATTCACCAGAAATACGCCAAAACCCCTCTCGCGTTGAGATTGTACCGTTATCCCGGACGAGAGACGCACCCCTCCTCCGCGGTAGCTATGCTATGAGGGTGGAAGATCCGGAAGCTGGAAATGTGCAGTAAAATTAAAGACTTCCCGAACACATCCCGCGCCCCATTGCATGGGATGTGGACTGTCGAAGACCCTGTTCAGCGGGAAATGACGAAATGTGATCACAGCCTCCTGGGGAGCCATGGAAAATAACCCGGCGATGAGCCGGGTTTCCTTTTTATTTCAAATGGTTATGATGATTTTAGAATAGTCGATTATTTTACGAATTCATATACCCACGAACAAATTACCACTACAAAAGTCACTTCCGGTTAATGGGCAGCACGATTTTCAGTGTATGCATAATTTATCAGTATTTTTCAAATGATTTCGCGGAGCAGTGATCACATGGTAGTGTTCACAGATTCTGACCATAATACAGAATATACAATATGCTAATAAATACTTCTGATAAGCTTGATAAATAAAGGTTGGTTACAATTCCCCAATAGGATAATCTATTTCATACACATCAAAAAATCGAATGTCACCGGTTCTTGTGAAAGTCTTATTGATTTGTAAGTTGAAAAAATTTCTTACTCAATATTCAAACTAACTATATTTATCCGGTCGATTGTGAATTGAGATAAAGCAAGTTCAATGCCACTTGATCCTTGCAAAAAATTGCGGATTGCATATACATTATGTAATAGGATGCTCAAGTTTATTATGAAAAGATCATATGGTGTTGATTAAATCAAAAAAGAAACAAGAATCGGTATCAAGGCCGATCGGCCGTTCTATTAGATTCAAGATTTTTGTTGTAAGTCTATTGCCGACATTGGCATTATTGGCCGCCGCATTGCTTAATCACCAGTATCTGAGTTCGCTTGGAGAAAGTGCGGAACAGATCCTGTCCATGAACTATAAATCCATAAGGGCGGCTCAACAGGCCCGGAAGATGCTTGAAGAGACCCGGAATCAATTTTTGGAAAACATGTCTCGGCAGCAAAAATCAACCTTGGTGACAGCCGACATCCTGAAAAATTTATACGATCCTTTAATGGTTTGCCGTGAAAACATCACGGAATCCGGGGAACAGGAATTAACCGAGCTTTTGCTGAAAGATTATGGACGCTATGAAAAGGTTGTCTATTTCTTGGTCAAAGCGGAGGTCGATCATTGGGGAGATGAGAAGTTTGCTGAATTTCTCACCCTAACGGCTGATATGGTAGCTCGTCTCGATGACCTGGTAGCCATCAACGAGGAGGCCATGGAAAAGGCCGAACAAAAGACCCGGCTTTTGGCAAGACGTGCCCAACGGAATGCGGTTGTATTATTCACTATTGTCATTGTCGTCATCTTGGCTTTGAGTTTCATTTTATCTCATCAGATCGCAAAACCGATTATGACTCTTGCGGGAAGCCTTTCCAGCGCCAAGGAAGGAAGCGGTATCTATCCTCAAATAAAGCAAAGGTCAAATGATGAAATCGGACTTTTGACCGATTCGTTCAACAGATTGTTCAATAGGCTTGAACTCTATGACCGTCATCGGGATGATATTATTGCCGCGGAAAAAGATAAGGTTCGCCGCAGCGAGGAGGCAAAGGGAAGGTTTATCGCCGATATTTCCCATCAACTGAAGACACCGATGACATCACTTTCGATGAGTATCGGATTGCTCCATGAAAGAGGGGAGCACCTTTCCGGGGAAAAACGATCCAGGTTGCTGGAAACGGCTCAGGAAGACTCTATGAGGCTGTCCAACCTGATTAACGAATTGGTGGATATTTCCAGGCTCGAAGCCATGGCCCGCCCACATGCCAAGGAATCTCTTGATGTCGGCGTTGTCATAAAAGAATGCCTTGCCCCTCTAATGAAGCAGGCGGAGCAAAAAGGGGTCGCTCTTTTGATTGAAATGCCGGAAGGTCTGCCAATGCTGACCATTGACTCTTTTCGTTTTCCCTGGGTGATCACAAATCTTGTCGGTAACGCACTGCGCTATACAGAAAGCGGCGGACACATCCGATTCAGCATCGATAAAAAAGGATCACGGTTTTATTTCAAATGCAGTGACACGGGCAGCGGTATTGCACCGGAATATCTATCACAAATCTTTGACCGCTTCACACAGTTTTCGGAACGCGGAAAAAGCGGGACCATCGGGTTGGGTTTGGCCATTGTTAAAGACATCATCGAACAGCACGGTGGAGACATAACGGTGGAAAGCAACCCCGGCAAAGGCACCACTTTTATTTTCTGGATACCTGCTGAAGAGGAAGAGAGCTATGGAAAAAACGTTGGTCATTGACGATGATCGGAACATCCTGACCACTTTGGAGGTGTATCTCGAAGATAAAGGCTTTGAAGTATCCACCGCATCTTCAGGAGCCCAGGGCTTGGAACTTTTTGAAATGGAGAGGCCCGATCTGGTTTTATTGGATATGAAATTACCGGATCGAGACGGACTGGAAGTGTTGAAGGAAATCATCGTCAGCGGCATCAAAACACAGGTCTTGATGATCACAGCTTACGCCAGCATCGAGACCGCCGTCAGCGCCGTCAAGATGGGCGCTTTCGATTACCTGCCAAAACCTTTTGTGCCGGGCCAGTTGGATCTTGTTCTGGAGAGGCTTAAACGTTTTCATGCATTGGAGACGGAAGTCGCCACACTCAAAGGTATCTTTTCCGAAGGGGGTATATTGACGCGTAACCGCAAAATGAGAAGGATCCTTCAAACCGCCCGCCAGGCTGCCGAGTCCAATGCAATCATCTTGATTTCCGGGGAAAGCGGCACGGGCAAGGGTCTGCTCGCGCATCTGATTCACGATTGGAGCCCGCGTGCCGAGGGTCCGTTCGTAACGGTAGATTGCGCGGCCTTGCAGGAAAACCTTTTGGAGAGCGATCTGTTCGGCCATGTAAAAGGGGCCTTCACCGGTGCTCTGCGGGATAAGATGGGCAAACTCAAGCTGGCCGAAGCTGGGACCGTATTTTTAGATGAGGTCTCGGAAATTCCTCCTTCTATTCAGGGAAAGCTTTTACGCTTCATACAACACCGTGAGTTCGAACGTTTAGGGGACCCTGAACCCCAGCGGGTGGATGTACGTGTGATCGCGGCCACAAACAAGGACTTGGAGGAGTTAGTGCGGGACGGCGCTTTTCGTGAGGATCTTTATTTCCGGATCAACGTGTTGGAAATCTTCCTGCCAGCACTCCGGCAAAAACCGGAGGATATTGCACTGTTGGCCGAGTATTACCTGAAGCGTTCCGCCCGCATGAACGCTAAGGCAATGCAGGGTATTAAGCCCGATGCGTTGCAGCGGCTACAGGACTATCCCTGGCCCGGCAATATTCGCGAATTAATCAACGTGATCGAGCGCGGGGTCATCATGGCACATGAAACTGAGCTTAAAATCAATGACCTACCTTCAAACATTGCGAATTTCAAACCTTCCACAACTTCCTCTGCGCAACTACAGAATTTAGCCGACGTGGAGAAAGGCCACATCCAAAATGTCATCCTGCATACAAATTCCCTGGAAGAAGCTGCCAGGGTCCTGGGGATCGATCCGGCAACCTTGTGGCGCAAACGGAAAAAATACTGCCTGGACTAAATATCTTGCATCATGCAAGCCGTTTTTCTTGCATAATTCAATATTTCTCCGTCATTTCCTTCTTTATCCATTTCCCGAATTTTAAAAATAATATTAAAACCAGATAGTTAAAAAATCAGGCATCCATTTTGCTTTTAAAGCGTGGCAAGCCTGGTAGACATGTGTCTGGAGGGAATAAAAGGCAAAAAATGGGAATCCCATAATTCAGTCTTTCTCATATTGGATTGAGATCACGGGTATTATGTAATAACGCGGCCCTTACTTTTCGCTTTGGTGCCTCATAAGAATATCGTCTGGGAGGACCATAATCTATGAAGTTGAAAAAGAAAATATTGATAGGTTATGGCGGTGTTTTCGTCCTCATGGGTCTTGTAGTTGTGTGGGCAATTACAAACCTGGTTGCTCTGGGCAAGGCAACCGACGCGATCCTGCGCGAAAACTATCGGAGTATCCTTGCCGCCGAGAATATGATCGATGCCTTGGAGCGGCAAGACAGCGGGGTGCTTATCCTGTTTCTGGGCGATGCGGAAAAAGGAATTTCCCAGTTCAGGGAAAGTGAGGCCGTGTTCCTTGAATGGCTGGCCCGTGCCAAGGACAACATCACGATCCGGGGAGAGGCCGAGCTGGTCCGCTCCATTGAAGCGTATTACGCAAAATACCGGCAACAGTTTTCCTCGCTGACCGACTTATCCGGCAGGAAAAGGCCTCCGCCGGAATTTTCCCTGAGAACCTACCAGGAATCGGTCCATCCTATCTTTGCCAAAATCCGCGAGACGTGTGTCCAACTGCGCCACCTTAATGAGGAAACCATGTACAAGGCCAGTGTACGGGCAGGTCAGGTAGCCAGGCGTGCGATCTGGTCCACGGTGCTGGTGGCGGCCTCGGCATTGATTGTTGCCCTGATCTTCAGCCTGCTCCTCGCCGAGCGCATCGTGCGTCCGCTCCGACATTTCATGGAAGCATCCCGGAAGATATCAGCAGGAGACTATGATATTCAAGTCCCGGTCAAGACCGGGGATGAACTGGGTCACCTGGCCTGTGAGTTCAACCAGATGGCGGCCCAGGTCAAGCAATACCATGAGATGAACATTGAGCAGATCATCTCAGAGAAGAACAAGGGGGAGGCAATCCTTTCCAGCATTGAGGACGGGTTAGTGGTTTTCGACACCGGCCTCAAGGTAACGGGCATTAATCCGGCCGGCCGCCGGATGCTGGATCTGGAATTCGCAGAGGTCTCGACCGTGGTATGTGCGGACATCCTACCTGCTCCCTATGTCTGCGAAATGATTCAAAAAACCATCGAAACGGGGATGCAACCCGAGGTTCCCGATGAGCAACGAATCATTATCCTGCCGGAGGGAAAGCTCTCACGGCACTATTTGTTCTCCGTCACGCCGATACGTGGAAGGGATCGGAAGCTAACCGGCATCGTTCTCTTGCTCAGGGATGTCAGCCGGTTGAAAGAGGTGGAAAGGCTGAAGAGTGAATTCGTCATGGCCGCCTCTCACGAGCTGCGTACGCCCCTAACCAGTATGGGAATGAGTATTGACCTGCTCCTGGAACATATGGCCCAGGGGCTTACAAAAAAGGATCAGGAGTTGCTTCATGTCGCCCACGGGGAGGTTCACCGGATGAAGGCCCTGGTTAATGACTTGCTGGATCTCTCAAAGATCGAGGCCGGCCGGATTGAGCTTGATTTTGAGACGGTTTCTGTTCAGAACCTTTTCGAACATGTTCAGGCCGTTTTCAAAGGCCAGGCGGAGATAAAGCATATCAAGCTCGCATCGGAACCGGCCGGCGATCTGCCACGGGTTCTCGCGGACGCCAACAAGATCACCTGGGTGCTGACCAACCTGATTTCCAATGCCCTGCGGTATGTGAGCGAGGGCGGTCACATTCAGATCATGGCAAAGCAAATCGGGCCGCACGTCCATCTGTCCGTGCGCGACGACGGGCCGGGCATTCCCCTGGAATATCAATCCAAGATCTTTCAGAAATTCGTCCAGGTGAAGGGACAGGAAACCGGGGGCTCGGGACTAGGGCTCGCCATCTGCAAGGAGATCGTACGCGCCCACGGTGGAGCGATCTGGGTGGAATCACCGCCCGGTCAGGGCAGCACCTTTACCTTTACCCTGCCGGT
>JAFGGA010000107.1 GCA_016930835.1 Deltaproteobacteria bacterium | reverse complement strand
GGTCATTCCGCGACTTGATCGCGGAATCCATAGGTCCGCGCCAAATTTTTCAAAAATCTAAAATGACACATGGTTCACAGTTTAGGGTCAAACGTCTTAAAAATTCCAAAACTTGGAAGTGCTACTCAGATTGTATGCCTTACCGTATGCCAAATACAGCGTCAAAGAATCTACTTTTTCAAATACCTGTCCTCCATGGCCTTCACCAGATTGGTCATGGTTGTAAAATAAGGCGTGGGCACACCTTTTTGTTGACCATATTCCACCACCTTTCCGCCTAAAAAATCGATCTCAGTAGGGAGTTTATTGGCGATATCATAACACATGGAATCCTTGTGTGCGCCCACCTTTTCAAGATAAATCAAGGCTTCATCGAGAAAATTCGCACCCAAGTCATATCCCATGGCCCTAGCCACGGCTATGGCCTCATTAAAACAGCCGAGCGCTATCTCACGGGTCGGGGGAAGGTCCATGACCTCCTTTATGGTCCTGTCCGTAACCGCACATATGGAAGCCAAGGTACATTTATAGATCATCTTTTTCCACACATATAGCTTGATATCATCCACAAAAGCCGTGTCCAGATCGCTCCGGCTGAACCATCCAGCAACCTGTTTTCCAATGTCTTGGTTCTCCCTCACAAGACTTCCAATATGATTCGGTCGGTTAAAAAAGGCCATTTCAATGTGATTCGGTTCCCTGATGGAGACCCCGAAATTCAGTGACATGCGAAACGAACTATTCTGACCAAATGTTTCCGCGATAAGATCCTCCGGCCCCAGGCCGTTATGGGTGCTGATGATTTTCGTACCGGCCGTGAAAATGTCCTTTATCTCTTCGAGAACCCGGGAAAGGTGATATGTTTTTGTGGATATAAAAATAAGGTTGGGGTGATGATCTTTTAAATCTCTTATCCGGGGATAGAAATGCTTGACATGAACATGGGTATCAATTGCCCCGGAGATGGTAAGTCCTTCCGTTTTTAGGGCTTTTTCCAATCCAGGCCTCGGATCCACGCAAAAAACATCTGGGTCCTGTTTTAAAAGGGCGGCCGCGATAACTGAACCCGTTGCCCCCATACCGATGACGGCAATTCCGTAATTGTTCATCATTTGTAAACCCCCTTGGCAGATGTTTATCCCGAGATGCTGATCATTTTTTTTATCCCATCCCGAGATGGAAAGTTTGTTTCCTCATGGAAGGTGAGGAGCGCTCATTCGAGACCTCCCCAATATTCCCTCTTTTGGTGTCTATATTATCACAGACCATTCGTCCATGAGGTCATTTCGAACGAAGTGAGAAAGCTTTAAATATCGAGCCGTTGGTAGACTATTATCAACGCGTAAAGGTTATTGAGATTTCACCGATCCGAAAAAAGCTTTCTGGATTCCAGTTCTCAACTGTATGACGGCTTACTGAAGACGTTTACAATAGATCTCTTGGCCATAGCCTCGAAATGACATTTTGATACAGTCCTCACTGGATGGGACTTTCCCGAAAGCCTTTTTAAACGATAATCGAATTATCAAATGGATGCAAATAAAATTTCTTGACCTCATCGAAATACGATGGTATGACCATCAGAACTTCAACTTGTATTCATCAAAATTTTCAAAGAAGAGGACATATCATGTCACAATCATTTGACCGCAAAGGAAATATTTTAAAAGAACCCGCAAGGGATATCAAGATCATCAAAGAGGCCGATCTAGTGGTGGTTGGAGGGGGTCCTGCAGGTGTAGCGGCCGCTGTGGCCGCCGCAAGAAACGGTGTGGATACGGTTCTCCTTGAAAGATACGGCCACCTTGGCGGAATGGCGACCGGAGGCCTCGTAATCCTTATACCGCACATGAGCGCCGGCACAGAAGTCATGGAAATTCAGGGGACATGCTTAGAGATGATAGACAGACTTGATCTCTTAGGCGCTGCACTCCATCCCCAAAAAGAGCATCTTGGATTCAGCGATAAAACTGTTATCGAAAAATACAAACGGTTTTTTGATTTTACGGTTCAGGGTAAGGTACGGATGAGCGTGTCTTATGATCCTGAAATGCTCAAGTGCGTGATGAACGACATGATAGAGGAGGCCGGTGTAAATCTTTATCTTCATTCCTGGGGAGCCCGTGCCGTTACCGAAGGAGATGCTGTTCGCGGTGTGATCTTTGAAAGCAAGTCCGGGCGGCAGGCCATATTGGGGAAATTAACTATCGATGCCACGGGTGACGGGGATTTGATCGAAAGTGCGGGTGCGGAATTTGATGGCGCCCTGGATCCCAACCTTAGATCCTCCAATCTCGCCCTGGTGTTTCGGGTGGGGAATATTGATGCGGATGCGTTTAATGACTTTAAAGAAAAACAAGAATTCAAATGGAACGTTCTCAGGGAGGAATTGATTCAATTAGGAGGATACCCCACCTGTCTGCCCAGCAATCGGAGTGATATACGCTGGTTCAATAACTGGATACCCAAACGACACCCTTTGAATGTGGAGGACCTGACCTGGGTTGAAGTGAATGTTCGCAAGAATATGCTCATCACCTACGATTTTTTTAAGAAAAACGTCCCAGGATTTCAAAACAGTTTTATTATAGATACGGCGTCTCAATTAGGCACACGGGGCAGCAGAAGGCTGATCGGAGAGCATATTTTGACTCACGACGAATTAAGATCAGGAAAAATCCACGATGACACCATAGCCGTGATTCCACCACTTAAACACAATGTCTCCGAGGAATGGCCCAATGGATTTATCCCATATCGTTCCCTGGTCCCCATCAAAATGAATGACTTCCTGGTGGCGGGCCGTTCTTTTTCATCCGATGCCGTGACAAATGACTTGTTAAACCTGATTCCCTTTTGTGTGGCCATGGGTCAGGCTGCAGGGACCGCGGCCGCAATAGCTCTGGACGGAGGCATGGTGCCAAGAAAGGTAGACCATAAGATCTTACAAAAAAAATTGCTCGAACAGGGAGCTTACTTGCCTTCTTAAACGATGTAGATGAGTGCTCACATTAATAAATTCTGTTTTTGAAAGCTGTTTCGCAAAGCGTAAGATCTGTCATGTCCCGCGATGCGGGGAAGCCGGTCCCACAAAGATATGACTATATATTTATGGAATGACGTACTAAATATAAACACAAAAAAGGAGGGATTAAAATGGATAAGACCAGGTCAACAAGATTTTTCTATTTAATTTGCATTATTTTTCTCGGTGTCGCATTGTTTGGAGTGAGGAATGCACTGGCACAGGAAGGATCTTCTAACCCATTGATTATTGCTGTGAAGGCTGAGCCCGACACACTCGTACCAACCGACACAAAATATGCGGTAACTTCGAACCCGATTAGCAATAATATCTTTGAAAGACTAGTCGATCTCTCTACGGAAGGTAAATTTGTTCCGGGTATTGCTTCATGGGAGATCATGGCCGGTGGCAAAGAATTTCTATTCACAATACGCAAAGGCGTCAAGTTTCATAGCGGTGATCCCCTTACAACCAAAGATGTGGAATTTTCCCATAATCGCTCTTGGGAAAAAAGTCCGACGTATAAGCGTTATCTAAGAGGGTTCGATAGAATAGAAATTATTGATGATTATCATTGCAAATTTTTCTTTAAGGCTCCGGATGTCCTGTTTATTCCCACGCGCTATCTCCAAATTGTATCAAAGAATTATTTTGATCGGGTTGGTGAGGAAGAATTTCTAAACAAGCCTGTTGGAACAGGTCCTTATAAATTGGCGGCCTGGAAACAGGGCGATTATATTGATATTGAGAGGAATGAGGAGTATTGGGGTAAAAAGCCGCAAGTTCAAAAGGCACGCTTTGTGTTCACAAAGGAAGATACGACCCGGATCGCTTCCTTGAAGACCGGAGAAGCGGGCATGATCATGGATACCCCATATCCCCTTGTCAAGGATGTCGAAAATGCCGGTTTTAAAACGGTCCGATTATACACGCATCCTCCCTGTTCCGTCCAATTCCATAATAACAACCCCAATGTTCCTTGGTATCATCAGAAGGTTCGCCTCGCCATTGCCTATGCCATTGATAAAGATGCTATTGTAAATGATTTGTTTCAAGGAATTCCTGCGGGCTATCCCAGATTGGCCCCTTGGGAACTAGGCTATGATCCCGAACTTAAACAATACCCTTATGATCCTGAAAAAGCAAAGGCATTGCTCAAGGAAGCAGGCTACCCCCGTGGTTTTGAAATGCCGCTTTATTATTTTGCCGGCCGCTCCTATGGTCAGAAAGAGACGACTGAGGCTGTTGCATTATTTCTTAATGCAGTGGGAATCCGGTGCAAAATACAAGGAATAGAGGCCGCCCAAATGCTGGCAAAAGTAAGGGCCTGGCATAATGATCCCAAGACAGAGTATGTAGGTGTGGCAAGTGTTCCGATGGCATTCCTTCCGGATCCTGTCGAGGCAATATCCACCGCTTACCTTTCAACAGGATGGGGCACTATGTATTTTAACAAAGAACATCTGGACCCGATAATCGAAGAAGCCATGGTGACAATGGATGATACCAAAAGAGGTGAATTGATAAAGAAAGCCATCAAAATACTACATGAAGACGTGGCCTCCATTCAAATTTGGGCAAACACCAGTGTCTATGCCATGAAGCAAAATATCGATTTTACACCCACTCTCAAAAATCGAGAAGCCTTGATGCTTGTTAAGGATGTTATCATTAAATAATTGCAATAGTGATGAACTTTAAGCCTATCGCCCCATCGATGATATTTTAGATTAACATGTAGCTTGAATGATCACAATGAGGGTTGGCAAATATTGTCAGCCCTCGATTTTTTAAAGTGATTTGATGGGATAAGTAAAAAGTGAGATAGAAATGAGAAGGTACGCGCTTAGGCGAACATTACTGGGTATCATAACCGTTGTTATCGTGAGTATGATTATTTTCATAGCCACCCGACTTTCCGGTGATGTGGCGATTCTGATTGCACCACCGGACGCTTCCGATGCAGAGATTCAAGAAATACGAGTCCAACTTGGACTGAATAAACCTATACCGTATCAATATTACGTATTCGTGAGAAATGCCTTAAAAGGGGATTTCGGCAGATCCATCAGATACAATCGACCGGCCATAGATGTGCTTCTCGATCGGTTCTTCGGTACCGTCGAGCTTGTCGGGACGGCTTTTATCGTTTCAATCGTTACCGGTGTACTACTTGGCACCCTATCTGCAACCAGACGTGGTACTTGGCTGGACCAATCCGGAAAACTATTTGCCTTATTAGGGCAATCAATGCCGGGTTTCTGGGTGGGAATCATGCTGATATTGGTTTTTTCAGTGAATCTGGGTTTGCTGCCGACGAGTGGAAGAGATGGAATAAGTCACCTCCTGTTGCCCTCATTTTCGATGGCGTGGTACTCAATCGCCTCGATCATGCGGGTTACACGCTCATCCATGATGGATGTGATGGATAGTGAGTACATAAAAATGGCCCGGAGCAAGGGAAACCCTGAATATATCGTGATATGGAAGCACGGATTAAAAAATGCACTTATTCCAGTCATTGCCCTGGCCGGTGTGCAATTGGCCAATTTATTAGGTGGGGCTGTCATCATTGAAAACGTGTTTAACTGGCCGGGGTTGGGAAGCATGATCGTGGATGCGATTTATGCTCGGGATTATCCGCTTGTTCAGGCGGGAGTCTTTTTCATTTCGATCTTTCTGATAGCATTAAATTTGATCGTTGACCTGTTATTCGGATTTATTGATCCAAGAATTACCTATGAATAATATGAAAATAATAACAAGAAATCCGCATCATCTTTTCTCGGTACTGAAACATGTGCCGGTCATACCGCTTCTCCTGCTCCTGCCGATGATTGTTTGCGGTATATTCGGCCCTTATCTTTATCTTCATGATCCAACCGCTATGAAACTCTCCATGGCTTTAAAGCCACCGGCATGGGTTTCCGGAGGAGATTGGTCCTACCTCCTTGGTACGGACAATATGGGTCGGGATTTACTAAGCAGATTAATAGAAGGAGCAAGAGCTTCTCTTATAGTGGCTTTTTTCGGCGTTGGATTTGCCGGTATCGTGGGGGTTTCTATCGGCATGATTGCAGGTTATTTCGAAGGCAAGATCGATAATATCATCATGAGATTTGTTGATGCGCAAATGTCCATCCCCGCCATTCTCCTCATTATTCTGTTGGCAGCGGTGTTGGGAGGTGGACTTGCAACCATTATTTTATCCATCACATTGGTTTTTTGGACGCAATACGCTCGGGTCATTAGGGGCGAGACCTTGAGTATCAAACAACGCGATTTTGTCGTTTTAGCGAAGGTTACGGATTGTGGGACATTCAGAATATTGCGAAAACACATATTCCCAAATACCACTAACACGATAATGGTTCTGGCAACCCTTCAACTTGGCCGAGCGATCATTATTGAGGCATCCATCACATTCTTAGGGATGGGAATACAGCCACCAGCCACGGCATGGGGCCTTATCATATCCGATGGCAGGATATATATGTCCACGGCCTGGTGGATACCGACATTTGCAGGCATGGCTATTATGATAACAGTCCTGGGTGCCAATTTACTCGGTGATTGGCTCAGGGATAGGTTGGATCCGAAATTACGGCAATTATAAGGAAGAGGAGATGGTACAATAGATACTATGGCGGAGAAATGTCTTTTATCGGTGGAAGACCTGAAAACCTATTTTTACACCAAGGCCGGGGTGGTCAAAGCCGTTGATGGAGTGAGCTTTAACATTCGCGAAGGAGAAGCCTTGGGGCTTGCAGGGGAATCCGGAAGCGGGAAGAGTATTACATGTCTCTCCATCTTAAGGCTTGTTCCCCAGCCGGCAGGGCGCATCGTATCAGGGAAGATCCGATTCCAAGGTGAAGATCTATTGGACAAGGATAATGTCGAGATGATGAAATTAAGAGGGAAAAAGATAGCCATGATTTTGCAGGACCCTCTTATGTCCCTGAACCCGGTCTATACCATTGGGAATCAGGTATCCGAAGCATTTAAGTTGGATGGCTTAAAAGGTGGCATCGGCATCAAACAAAAGGTAGTGGAGGTTCTCAGCCGTGTTAAAATTCCGTCGGCCGAGCGACGATTGAAGGATTATCCTTTTCAGTTCAGCGGAGGGATGAGACAGAGAACTGCAGCGGCCATCGCCATAGCGAGAAATCCAAGTCTCCTCATTGCCGATGAACCCACCACTTCCCTGGATGTGACCATCCAGGATCAGTTTCTCAGGCTTCTGAAAGAAATGCAAAAACAGAACCATATGGGTCTATTGCTTATTACACATGACCTGGGAATCGTGGCGGAAAGTTGTGATCGCGTGGCTATAATGTATGCTGGTAAAATCGTGGAGATCGGTACTGTCCGACGTGTGTACGAAAATCCTACCCACCCTTATACCCAGGCACTTATGAAAGCCTTACCAAAATTGGGAACAAGGAGTAAGAAGTTCTATCAAATCATAGGGGAGCCTCCGGATCTGTCCGATCTTCCATCGGGCTGCAGTTTTCATCCGCGTTGTCCGAAGCAACTTTATATTTGCAAGGAGAAATATCCGCCTTTGACGCCGATTGAGGGAGGAGGATATGCGTCATGTTGGCTATTGAACGAGAGGGTTTAATGGAAAATCTCCTCGAAGCACAAAATGTAAAGAAGTACTTCCCAATATATGACGGCGGTGTTCTGTTCAAAAAATACCGGATGCTGAAAGCCGTAGACGGTGTGAGTTTCTCGGTCCGTAAGGGGGAATGTTTCGGGATCGCCGGCGAGTCGGGAAGTGGCAAAACAACCGTCGCTAAACTTATTCTTCTTTTGGAAAAAATCACCGAAGGGAATATCCTTTTTGAGGGGAAAAATCTTGGTCGCTTAATCAAGCAAGATAGAAGCTGGTATCGAAGACGCGTGCAGACTATTTTTCAGGATGCCGCCAGTTCTCTTGATCCTCGTATGCGCATTCTGGATATCGTAAGCGAGCCGATGGAAGTTCAGCCCAGCGGCACGCAATCCAAAAGTGTTATCCGGCATAGGACAGAAGAAATCCTTCACCTTGTAGGACTTGGCAGCGCAACCTTAAAAAAATATCCCCATGAATTAAGTGGCGGACAAAAACAAAGGGTGGCCATTGCGAGGGCCATGATACTTGAACCTTCGTTGGTCATTCTGGATGAACCTGTATCCGCCTTGGATGTATCCATCCGGGCACAAATACTGAACCTGTTGACCGAAATTCAGGAAAAACAGAGAATCACTTATCTTTTAATCGCCCATGATCTCGCCATGCTTCAAAATATCAGCGATCAGATAGCCGTCATGTATTTGGGCAAGATTGTGGAAATGGGCAATACGGAGGAAGTATTCGACCGCCCGATGCATCCATACACCAAAGCCCTTTTTGAGGCGGTTCCCCGGCCCGAGCCGGGTAGGGCTAAGGAAGTCCCTGCCATTTCAGGAGAGATCGGTAATCCTATCTATCCACCTTCGGGTTGCCGTTTCCATCCTCGGTGCAAGGAAACCGTTCCTGAATGTCGTGAAAATGAACCAGTGGTCCGGAACATCGGAAAAAATCATCAAGTGGCATGTCATCTTTTAACAAGGAGATAGCTATCTGTCAGATCTTTTGCTAAATTGGTCATGACTGTAAAAAAGGGAGAATGTATGTCAAAAAATGAGACCAAAAAAATCAATGCCGATATCCTGGTTATGGGTGCCGGTGGTTCAGGATTGGTCGCGGCCTTGACGGCTGCAGAGCAAGGCGCCCGAGTCATGGTTTGCGAGAAACGCTCTGTTGTCGGCGGAACCTCTAACTTTCCATCAGGGCCCTTTGCGGCCGAGAGTAAGATGCAGCGTCAAAAGTGGATGTCCGTCACATGCGATGAAGTCTTTAAAATCATGATGGAATACAGTCATTGGCGGGCTGATCCCCGATTGGTCAGGACCATTGTGAATGAATCAGCTCAGACAATCGATTGGTTACAGGGAAAGGGAGTGGTATTTGATGATGTCATGGCCATGACACCGGGCGGACTTCCCACATGGCATTTACTTGAGGGTCATGGGGCTCCCATGGTTAAGGCCCTCCTTGAAAAGGCAAAGGAAAAGGATGTGGAATTCTACTTATCACATTCCTTAAAAGAGATCATAAAACAAAAAGAAAAGATTACCGGTGCCATCATCAAAGATAAATCCGATCAATCCATTTCCATAAAATCAAAGGCTGTTATTATCGCTTCCGGTGGTTATGCCAACAATAAAAAATGGATCAAAAAATATACCGGTTTGGATTTAGGGAAAGATCTCTTCCCGCATTCGGATCTTAAATTGACCGGAGATGGTATCCAAAAGGCCTGGAATGCCGGCGCCGCTCGGGAGGGCATGGGTGTTCTCATGCTTCAATACGGAGTACCCGGACCGGGGGTGATGGGGACACGTTTGACGGCCATTGCCCGACAACCTTATTTGTGGATCAATCAGGATGGTAGGCGTTTCAGCGATGAAGGAATCACAGCCAACTGGCCCTTTGCGGGTAACGCCATCGCGAGACAAAAGAACCGTTATGCCTATCTCATGTTTGACGAGAATACGAAAAAATATATGGAAGAAAGGGGGTTCGACATCGGGGCCGGACCGGTATTACCCACTTCAAGACCCGATAATGTCCAGGCTCTTTTCAAAAATGCCGTGGCAAAAGGAAATGAGAATATTTTTGTAGCTCGTTCATTAAAGGCGATAGCCGATAAAACTGGTATTCATGTGAATACTCTAATCGCAACTATTAACGAATATAATTCATATTGTGCAAAGAATCATGACGACCTTTTCAATAAAGATCCAAAGTATCTGCAATCCTTCAAAGAGGCGCCGTTTTACGTCATGAGAATCTTTCTCCGTTTTTTAGGCACCTTGGGAGGAATCAAGATAAACGAAAAAACCGAAGTCTTAAGCAATGACCAAAACATCATTCCGGGGCTCTACGCAGCGGGAAATGATGCAGGCGGGATGTATGTTGGCAGTTATGATCTATGGATACCTGGAGGCGCCCTGGGCTTTGCCTTGAATTCCGGGCGGATTGCCGGCAAATCCGCGGCAGAGTATTGTTTGGGTTAGTGTCTTTGGATTAGACGCAAATTTTTTACAGTGCTTCAGAATAGTGCCTATTAGATTATTTTAAAACAATAGGTTTACGGTCCAAGGTTTCAGGGATATGGATCAAGCAGTCAAAAAGCAAAATTATATTACCTTAGATCGTATCCCCCTATACCTTAAACCGTTTATTTCGTTAAACCTATAAATAAGGATATCATTCACAATCCCTGCGATGGACTAAGGGATTTTTCCTGGAGGAATCATGAAAACCGTGCAAAAAAATCTTTTTACGCCCGTTACGCCAAAAAGGACCTTTGAAGATATCTCAGAACAGATCAAAGGGCTGATCTATTCAAAGGAGCTTCATCCTGGAGATCGACTTCCTTCTGAGAGAGATTTGGCTGTTCGTTTTCATGTCGGACGGATGGCTGTGCGTGAAGCATTACGGATATTGGAAGAATCAGGCTTTATCTATGTTAAACAGGGCGCGGATGGTGGAATATATGTGAAAAAATTGGATTCAACCGGAATGACCAAGTCACTGACTGATCTGATAAAGATCGGAAACATTTCACTCCAAGATATTACCGAAGCCAGGATCGCTTTGGAAACCATTATCCTTGAAACTGGGATCAAAAAAATCACAAAAAGCGATCTGGCGGAGTTGGAGACCAATATTCAATCCTCGGAAAAATTACTTGGAGAACAAGCTGATCCAGCAGGAAAAAGGATGCCGGGGGATATAGTCAATTTTCATGTACTGTTGGCCAAGGTTTCAAAAAATCAATTGTTTAAATACTTTCATCAGTCACTCGTCGACCTGAGTTATTTTTATATCAGACAATTCGCCCCGGAATTAACCATGTCAAATAGTCATATGGAAGAGCACAAGGCTATCTTTGATGCTGTCAAAAGCAAAGACCTTGAACGTGCTAAGAAAGCGCTAAGGGATCATTTAATTTCCGTGGCCAAAAATATTACTAAGGCCATGAAATCGGTTTGAAGGAGATAAAAATGGCTAAGCATAAATTGATACCGGAACTCACCCAAAAAGAGAAAGAGCGTCGTTGGTCGCTTCTGCGAGAGCAATTAAAGAAAAGCGGACTCTCGGCCCTGATTGTTTACGGGGAGACACAGCTTGGTGTTCCGTTGCACTATCTATCACAAGTGTGGGGAACCAAGATGAATATGCTCGTTTTTCCGGTCGATAGCGACCCTGTTCTGTTTATCCCCAGTAATACCATTCGAACAGGGCGGCTATTGGTTGAGCAAGGATGTTGGCTGCCTGAAGAAAACATCCGTTTATCGGTTAATACGGCCGTGGATGCAGCAAAACTGATTATTGACCGCCGATTACATAAGGATCGAATCGGGATCGATAGTTTTCGATTTTGGCCTGTGTATGAACATCAAGCGTTTACCGAATTATGCCCTGATGCTCAACTCGTTGAAGCACATCGGCTGTTTGGAGAGATTCGAGGGCCCAAGAGTAATGAAGAGCTGGATTTGATACAAAAAGCCATTCGCATCTCAGACCTGGCCCATTATACCTTTCTGGCCAATTTGAAACCGGGTTTGACGGAGGAGGAAGCTGCCAATGCGGCAAATGAAATATTGACGGCCTATGATATCATCGATAGGATCATCTTGATCCATAGCCGCCCGGAATTAGTTTACCCCGGTTTCCCAGGTCCGACAATAATCGAAAAACCGAACCCCGTCACGTTTTCTCCGGAATTTACAAGGAGACTGGGATACGGCGCTCAAATGATTCGGGCTTATTGGTGGGAGAAACCAAAAGGCGAATTTAAAAAAATGTTCGAACTGTGGGCTGAAATGAGACAAATGATTGAGCAAGAGTTCAGGCCGGGTGTAGAGATTACGGCTGCCGGCAAAAAAATCCAAGACCTTGTCAACCAGTGGGGCTTTGAATGTGACAAATTAGGACATGCCGTTGGTCTCGCTTATGGAGATGCCCCGTATATCACAGCCGGTCCAAATGAACGAGATCATATGGAATGGACGATCCTGACCAATGAAGTGTATGCCGTGCATCCCATGGTTAGAGGAAGGGGCGGTATGCCACCCTTTAGTATGATAGGGGATATGTATTTTATCGGCAAGGACGAAACCACGAGAATGACAACGGCATTATCAGGCCTTCCTGAGATGATCCCATGATTTATTAATGGCTAAAATAGATTCGACTCTTCACTTGTCTGCGTGCAGCCATGTACGGGCAGGCCGGAATGACTAAAATAGGTGTTTTTCAATTTTTACGAGACCATTACGGTTATTATTCTTATACAACATCCATAACGGGTTTCATTTCAGATTTGTATTTTTTCAGTTTAGGAAGAGGGGAGGGGAAACTCTTTTTAAGTTCACCGCCATTTTCTTTTGAACGCCGTTTCTTTTGCATATGGGTGCGTGAGATTCAGGAGAGAATGAAAGATGTTAAGCTTTATTAGTCGCCGGATAATCCATACGATTGCTGTCCTGTTTATAGTGTCATTCTTTTCTTTTTTGCTTCTTCATATTATGCCGGGAGATCCAGCAGCCGCTATGCTGGGTATTGAGGCCAAAAAGGAAGAAGTAGAAGCCATGAGAAAAGAGCTTGGCTTGGATAGGCCTTTCCTCATTCAATACGGTCACTGGTTCGCTAATGTCTTACGTGGGGATTTGGGGAAATCACTCATGTATAGGGAGCCTGTCGCAAATCTTTTTTACGCGCGCCTTCCCGTAACACTCTATTTGTCTCTATTGGCTTTTGTCATATCCGGCATCCTGGGAATTTCAGCGGGTATCTTTTGTGCTATCAAAAGAGGAGGTTTTTTTGACCAAATCATTAGTATAAGTGCGAATATAGGTATAGCGATCCCTATGTTCTGGTTGGGCATTATCGGTATCTATCTGTTTGGACTCAAAACGGGGTGGCTGCCCATTTACGGATGGACATCTCCGTTTGATGATTTCATCCTAAGTTCAAAACAGGCATTGATGCCAGTTCTTTTATTAGCCGTCCCTGGAATTTCCATACTGGCACGTCAGTCAAGATCAAGCATGCTCGAAGTGGTACGCCAGGACTACATCCGAACGGCGAGATCCAAAGGGCTCAGCGAACGTATCGTCTTATTAAGACATGCTTTAAAAAACGCCCTTATTCCCATAGTTACGTTGATGGGCCTGCACATAAGAATCATGGTGGGTGGATCCGTATTGGTTGAGACTGTATTCAGCATACCAGGCATGGGTTTTTTGCTGGTAGGTAGCGCCATCAATAAAGACTTTCTTGTTGTTCAAGGAGGTGTTCTCCTTATCGGATCAATTGTTTGTGTAACCAATTTATTGGTTGATATCTCATACGGTTGGTTAGACCCAAGGTTACGATATGAGTGAGAATAATACGATGCCCAAATCAAAGTTATTATCCATCCAGCCAGAAAAAAAAGATATTCAGGTACGTGAATGGAAACGTATCACCAGAGTTATGTTCGGTAGGATCGTCGTGACCGGTGGTGCTTTGGTCATTCTGGCACTTATACTGGTGGCCGTTTTCGCCCCTCAGATATCACCCTATGATCCCTATGAGACAAATTTATTTGCCATATTGGCGCCACCGTCAAAGGCCCATCTACTTGGTACGGATGAAGTCGGCAGAGATTTATTGACCCGTATCATATATGGTTCACGGATTTCCCTTTTGGTCGGTATTGTAGCTGTTTCCATTGGGGGCCTCATTGGCATGGGATTAGGATTGATTGCCGGTTATGCGGGAGGGTGGATCAATACCATTATCATGAGGGTCATCGATGCCCTACTTGCCCTTCCGCCGCTTCTTTTGATGCTGGCCATTGCCGTCATGCTCGGTGGGGGCCTTTTGAATGTCTTAATCGCCTTGGGTATCGGAATCATGCCCACCTATTGCCGCTTAATGTGCGGTCAGGTTCTCTCTATAAAAGAAAGTGATTATATCACGGCTGCTCGTGCCATCGGGGCCAACGGCCTTCGTATTATTCTTCAGCATCTTCTTCCCAATTCGTTTCCCCCACTGCTGGTATTGATCACCATCAACCTTGGAACAGCCATCATGATGGAGGCGTCTCTAAGTTTTTTAGGAATTGGCATACCGCCACCCACGGCCACATGGGGTGCCATGGTCAGCAGCGGTTACCGATTTTTACTCACCAACCCCTTAATCTCTTTTGCTCCCGGTGTGGCCATATTATTGGTGGTTCTGGCATTTAACATGGTGGGGGATGGACTCAGAGATGCCTTGGACCCTAGGCTGAGAGGCATCATATAATCAGGTTGGTTGTTTCATTTTGAAAGGAGGTGATGAACTGATCAGGTTTTTGACAGAATCAGAAGGAGAATTTTTTATTTAAGAGGAACATTAACAAAACAGGAAAGGAGATGCCGTTATGAAAGAGATCAATCGGTCTATCAAGGCAGTCCAAATTATTACCGCATCTTGTCTGCTATTTTTAATAGGGGTCATTGGTCATGTGGAGAAGGCACAAGCGCAATCGCCCAGATATGGAGGAATTTTAAGATGGAACGTATCGGAACCTTATAGTTTGGGATATCCAGCGACCATGACTGGTCAAACGGACGGTCAGACCTCCAGCGTATGTCTTGAAACCCTTTTTCGTTTTGGTCTCAAAGGTGAGATCGTACCGCTTTTGGCCACAGGTTATAAGGCAGATGCTATCGCAAAGACGATAACGATTAGCCTAAGGAAAGGGGTGAAGTTCCATGATGGCTCTGATTTTAATGCCGAGGTATGCAAATGGAACCTTGATGAATTCAAGAAAGGGAAAAGGCCAGAGCTAAAGAAAGTAACCTCCATCGATATTATCGATGATTATACTGTTAGACTGAATCTTTCCACCTTCGATAATACAATCATTAACAGTATTGCGAACGCCTCTGATGCCGGTCGGATGATATCCAAAAAGGCGTTTGAGGCCAATGGAAAGGAATGGTGCGAGCAGAATCCCGTCGGTACGGGTCCGTTTCAATTCGTCGAAAGAAAGAAAGATGTCAGCATCAAATGGAAAAGATTCGATGGTTATTGGGATGGAAAACCCTATCTGGATGGTATTTATAATGTGAGGATACAGGATCCGACGGTTTCTATGATGGCGTTTAAATCAGGAGACGTGGATATTCTGATCCCCAGGAGTGCCAGAGACGCCAAGGCATTGGAGAATGAAGGGAAATATACTACAGTCATCCGTCCGATGGGGCAGGTGCCCGCGCTTGCCGGTTATGCCAATGACCCGAATTCACCATTCGCCAAATTAAAGGTGCGTCAGGCCCTTGCCTATGCGATTGACACGAATAGGTTGGCTAAGGCCTTTGGGTATGGCTATTGGAAAGTTCATAATCAGTGGGCTGTTCCCGGGACATGGGGTTACAATCATGACATAAAGGGCTATCCTTACAATCCAGAAAAGGCTAAACAACTTCTTGCCGAGGCCGGTTATCCGAATGGTTTCAAAACAACACTCCATTTTTACAATTTTGGCCAGGAGTACGTTGATGAGATGACGGCTATTCAGGGTTTCCTCAAAGCCGTCGGTATAGATGGTACATTGAATGGTCTGCAGAGACCAGGGTTTGCGGAGATGGCTTCTCTTGGAAAGGGATGGGAAGGAGTCCTTCGCCTGCAGGGATATTCATCACCGGACCCGTTAGTTAAGTATGCCGGTATCGCCGGTCGTCAGGAGTTCGTAGGAATATACCTTTCTTCCGAATTTGTGAGTCTGTTTAACAGGGCCACCATGGCCCCTGATTTTGAAACCAAGCAAAGATTGGTTCATCAACTCATGAAACAATCGGTAGATGATTGCATGGCCGCGCATTTATATGTCAAGATGGCGCCCATCATCAAAACCAAAAAACTTCATGATGATTTGTTTGGTGAGGTTCTGTATTCTTATTTATCACCAAAGGCTTGGTTGGAGGAATAATTGAGGACATTCTTGTCCAATTTGGACACCAATGAATTGAGGACGTAAATCATGATGGGGTTGCGGTCAGTCTTGGCTGGATCCGATGTAATCCGGGCCCAAAGAGACCGGTTTGGATTGATCTTATTTAGGAGATGAAATAATGACCCTAGACGAATTGGAAAAGAGAGTCAGAGAACTGGAAGATCGAGACGCTATAAAAGCGATGCATCGAGAATATCTTTTCTTTATTTCCAACCTGGAGATTGATGATGCCCTGGAATTTTTTGCGGATGATATTGTTGTGGAAGTGGCGCATTACGGGGTACGCAAAGGCAAGGAAGAGGTATCTCGATTTTTCAAAGAAGTGATTCGTAAAAACGTGGCTGGTTCAAAAGAGGGGCACTTTACGGGTCAACCCGTTATCTCGGTTGATGGCGATCATGCGATGGGTCATTGGATGTTCTATCGTTTCGTCCCTGGACCTTCACCAACCCGATGGATCCAGGGACGTTACGATTGCGAATATGTGAAGGACAATGATCAATGGAAATTTAGCGTGCTGAAGCTTACACGCCCATGGCCGGCATTTTTTGGTTCTGATTAAAGGAGTTCCAATGAGAATATCACAAGAAGAATTTGAAAGACGTTATCTTGCAATTCGTGAGCGAATGGATAAGGACGGCTTGGACTGTCTGCTTATTTTCGGGCTGGCCGATGATTTTAATCGGGGAAATATTCGCTACATCACAGGCTCAGGAAGGGGAGGGTGCTGTATCTTTCCTTTGGAGGGGACGCCGGTTCTTCTCATTTCTCCCCTTCATGCCACTTCACACAAGCTCCCAAAACTTATAGCGGCCTTGGATTTGATTGAACTTAGGCAGACATCCAATCCGAATGAACAGGCACTCTTGGAATTATTTCATCTTGATAAAGGGAATAAAATTGGTGTTGTGGGCATGTCATGCATGTCTGTTCCCGTGCATCAAATGGTGACTGAAAAATTCGGGGATCGATTAATGGATGCTTCAAAGGTATTCGAATCCCTGCGAGTGGTTAAAAGCCCCGAGGAGGTTGAAAATATCAGAATCGCCGCCTCCATTGCGGATAATGTGTATATTCGTTTAAGAGAACTGGTTCGACCCGGTGTAAGCGAATATAAAATTTATGGCGATGTGAAAAAAATGATTTATGAAATGGGCTGCGAGTATTCATTTGACCTCATTGATGCAGCCGGATCCACCATGAACATGTCATTTTATCCCACTGATGATCAATTAGAGGCCGATGGCACATTGTTCATGGAGATCACGCCAGCCTATGAAGGATATTATGCGCAATTACCGGTGACGTTGCCAGTAGGAAAGTATCGCCCCCATGTTAAAGACATGGTCAATGCCTGGGATCAGGCGGATAAAGCTGTCCGAAATATCTTATGCCCGGGAAACAATATCTCAGATATTTATCATTTATTGATCAATACGATCCATGAAAATGGGTTCAAGTCCCCTTTACGTCCAGGTCATTCCATTGGCCTGGATGTCTTGGATTTCTGGTCTATCACCGAGTCCAACAAGGAGGTGCTGAAACCGGGTATGACGTTGGCCATTCATCCGTGCGTGATGAAGGAGATGGGGGGCGACGGATGCGGAATGGGTTACACATACCTCATCACCGATGTGGGTTATGAAAAGTTCAGCAAAATAGATTTGGCTGAAGAGCTTCTCTGCATTTAAGCGAAAAGGCGTAACGACTTCATCTCCTTTTTTGACGGGAAACAATATTAGGCCATGAATCAAAAAACATCATCGACCCATAGCTATTATGATGCCGATATCGTGGTTGTAGGCGCCGGTGGCGCCGGGCTAACCGCGGCAGCGGCAGGGGCCGAAAAGGGCGCCCGCGTAATTATCATTGATAAGCGAAAGCCCGGTGGGAGTTCAGCTATGGCAAAGGGTTTCCTGGCTGCGGAAAGTCCTTTTCAAAAACGCGCCATGATCCATACCCCAAAGGACCTGGTCTACAAAATCGCCATGGAGTATGGACACCTGAAAATGGATCCCCGGATTGTTCGTGCCTTTGTGAATAAATCAGGAGATACCGCCGGGTGGTTGGAGAAGATGGGCATTACGGTTGGCCATGTTTCACCCTCATATATCGATCAAGAGCCCCTCACCTGGCATATCGTTGACGGTGGGGGTGATCGAGTGATCACCCAGCTTAAAAGATACTGTGCGGAATTAGGAGTTCAAATCCTTCCCCGGACGGAAGCTAAAAACATATCCCATCACAAGGGGAGAATTACCGGTGTCACCGTTATAAAAGGCGGGCTGGAATCCGTTATCCGAACAAATAGCGTCATCCTTGCAACCGGCGGCTACGGGGGCAATAAAGAGCTTTTAAAAAAATATTGTTCCATTTATCACGATGGAATGCCGTGTATCGGTGTGCCGAATATGGGAGACGGGGTGGTCATGGCTACATCATTGGGGGCCGCAACCGAAGGATTGGGAGTATTGCAACTGGCAGGGCCTTTTTACCCCGAAAGGACGCCGATAATGATTAACGGCAAAGAAATCATAATGCCTTTGGCAGCCATAGGCTTTGAACCGAATATCGTCTGGGTCAATAAAAAAGGTGAAAGATTTATTGATGAGACCGTTGGGGGTGATCACTTTGAAAGTGCTTACGCGGTCGTCCGTCAACCGGACATGGTTGCCTTTATTATTGCCGATTCCGGAATCATACAGACAATGGAAGCGCAGGGATTGATCGCGGGACAGGGGAAGTACAAAGAGATTCAAAGGAGAGGCATGCCTGGTCTTCCTCAGGCTATCAGGTCCGTTGTTCATAATGGAAGGACACTGGTGTCGGAATCCTGGGATGAAATCGCCAGTTGGATGGGCGCCGAACCGCAAACCTTGAAAAACACCATCGAGGAATATAATGCGTGCTGTGATCAAGGTTATGATCCGATATTCGCAAAAGAAAGACAATTTTTAATTCCTCTGCGAACACCGCCCTATTATGCCATGAAAGGCGATATACGGTTTTTGGGTACCATTGGAGGGATTAAGATTAATCATCATATGGAGGTCATCGATCTCCAGGGCTATCCCATTCCGGGTCTTTTCGCGGCGGGCGTGGATACGGGTGGTTGGACGGGTGACAATTATTGCGGAAAGCTTCCGGGAACCACCTTCGGTTTTGCCTTAAATTCAGGCCGTATCGCCGGTGAAAATGCAGCCATATTTGTCTTAAAAGGAGCATCGAAAGCATGAAATCAAAAAATACAAAAAGGGATAAAGAATTGTCCGCGGATATCGTGATTGTCGGCGGCGGAGGCGCCGGGCTTGCCGCGGCCCTGACCGCGGTTGAGCAAGGCGTAAAATCCATAATCATACTGGAGAAGCGGGCTGCCTTAGGCGGCAACACGGCCCTTGCCACCGGTCTGTTTGCCTGTGAAAGTCCGGCGCAGGCAAGAGAAAAGATCGTCGCGGATAAGGATGAGCTTTTTAAACGTGCGATGAAGTGGGCCCACTACGATCGGATTAATCCCAGGATTGTCCGCGCATTCATTAATAGATCCGGCGACACCATCCGCTGGCTGGAACAAATGGGGCTGGAATTCAACATCATTCCCTTTCTCCCCAATCAACACCCCCGCATATGGCACTGTCCGAAAGGGAGAGGGGCGAGATTGACCCAGTTGCTGGCAGAGAAATGTAGGATCTTTGAGGTTAAGGTGCTTCTCAAGTGCGGTGGCAAAAAAATTCTACGTAATAAGATGGGTAGAATCGTGGGAGTCAAAGCGGAAAATGAGGGACAATCTCTTGAAATCAAAACCCGGAGTGTGATCATCACCACCGGTGGTTTCGGTGCAAATAAAAAGTTGCTCAAGAAATATTGCCCACCATATTATGAAGGCCTGACCCTTCGCGGCCTACGTCTCACCGGTGACGGCCTGATCATGGCCGAAGAGGCCGGAGCCGCTTTGGATGATCTCGTGACTTTATTAAAAGAGGGACCCAGGGTCAATCCCGATACCTGGCCATTAATGGGTCTTGAAAGATCACCCATTACGGTCTGGGTCAATAAAACAGGTCAACGATTTGTAGATGAAGCCATCGGCGATTACCCCTTTGAGAGCGTGAATGCCGTTCTTCTGCAGCCGGATAAGGGCTGTTATGCTCTCTTGGATGATGATATCAGGAAAAAATATGAAGAAAGTAAATCCGATTTAAAAGAAGCGATCCAAAAAGAGGCCCAAAAAGACAATATGATCATATCCGATTCATGGGATGAGATCGCTCAATGGATCGGCGCGAATCCCAGAATACTCAGAAAGACCGTTGAGGAATATAACGTTTTTTGCGGTCAAGGGTATGATGAAAATTTTGCCAAGGATAGAAGACATTTAATGCCATTACATACTGCTCCGTTTTACGCTGTCAGAAGTCAACCGGTTTTCCTAGATACTTTGGGCGGAATCAAGATCAATGAACACATGGCTGTGTTGGATGTCCGAGGAGAACCCATTCCCGGCCTCTATGCCGCCGGTGTTGCGGTATCCGGCTGGATGGGGGATACTTACTGCGGGGAATTAAGTGGGAGCGCATTCGGTTTTGCCGTAAATTCAGGCAGGATCGCCGGAGAGAACGTGGCAAGATATTTAAAGTCTTAAGATAGTCTTGACATGTTTCACCCCCTCATCTCAAACCTTTCCCAAAAATCAGTGGAGAGGGCAGAGCCTATCCCGTACTCGATAGGGTCGCAAGGGGGATTGTATCATGAAAATCATTTCAAGATTTTATTACCTGAATCTTGCACCAATTACCGTAGCGAGGCGCCGAAAGCCTGACTATAAAGCGAAATTGGAGTGATTTTGTTCCGCAGGCATATTACCAATATGATGAGGATCAAAATCACGAAACAAGCTTTATAGTCAAGGCGCTTCAATCCGCAGTAGATGATTGATGCAAGATTCAGGTAATATATTGGAGAAAAACAAGAGGTGTAGGGTATGCCCATGACCCAAAAAACGATTTTGAAAAACATGGCTCTTGCAACTTACGGAATTTACGTCCTGACCACACGGTTTGAAGAAAGCATCAATGGCATGATCGCATCCTGGGTCAGTCAGGTATCCTATGAGCCGCCTATGTTCATGGCAGCCATTCACCCCAACCGCTACACGCATGAGTTGGTGGCGAAAAGCGGCCATTTTGCCTTACATATTATTTCCAGGGAACAAAAGGGTTTTTTGGATCGATTTAAAGGTCGGGCGGGCAAAGAAAAATTTGAATCAATCGCTTGGAAGGATGGTGTGACTGGGTGTCCTATCCTGGCGGATTGCATCGGCTGCATGGAATGTCGTGTGATACAAAGCCTAACGCCGGGTAACCATACCATGTTCATCGGTAAAGTGGTGAATGCGATTTTTAACGAAGAAAAAACACCGCTATGCACCTTGGACTATGAAGGAAGCTATTTAGGTAAGGCGTAATTTTTAAAGCGTTCACGCACGGGAACCACGGACAGAAAAGGTCAGCGATAAATGTTTTTACCGGTCAACCCTTATCAGGTCTTTCAATCTAGTAAAACTCCCGCAGGTCTCTATGCAAGACAAAAATGGCTCGGCCAGCAGAGTACCCAAACCTGGAAAACGGATTTCGAAAACACCGTTAAAAAGATTCGGGCAGGTCAATTGCCCGACGGATCATGGGAAGAATCCGCGATGTCTACGATCCGGCATTTATTCGAGCTTCACCTTACCATCAGGGAAAGAACGGCTTTTGTTAACAGTGGCCTGGAATGGCTTATCGAGAGATGTGAAAAAAATTTCCCTCGAAAAATTGTCTCTACTAAATGGGGAAGTAACAATAACGCATCAAACCGCCTACCATTCCATAAGGGATGTTCAGGATTTTTTCTTTACAGTGCGACCCTTTTCCTATCAAGTGTTTTTGGTATGGATGCTGATTGTAGAATCCTTTCCATGTATAAATGGTTTGATGAACTGGGAATCAAGAGGTCAGGGAAGTGGTGCGGATGGTCGTGCAGTAGTAATATTTTAAGGGCCTTTATTGTCCATCCTGAGTATGCTCACCACTTATCCGTCAAGCTTTTTGTTCAGTCGCTCCAGGAAATACAGGATGAATCAGGCAAGTGGGGCAAAGGAATACTGTTTTATCAAACATTAAATGCCTTGGCGCATATAAGGACGTTTGAGGTTGACGGACAATTGGAGAAGGCTTTCAAATGGATTTCTCAGAGCCAAAATCGGGGAGGTACATGGGGCACGAAGGGATCGGAATGGAATACATTTTTAGTGATTCACGCCCTGAAGAATAAGGGTATATTGTAAATGAATATATTTATTCTGGACAGGAATATTAATAGATGCGCCAGATATCATTGTGACCAGCATGTCATTAAAATGATATTGGAGGGCGTACAGATCTTGTGCACGGCATTAAATAAAAAAGGAATGTCCACGCCCTATAAATCGACACACCCAAAACATCCATGTGTTCTATGGGTTGAACATTCATATGAAAATTTTATTTGGCTCAAGAATCTGACCTTGGCCCTAAATGACGAGTACAAATACCGATTTGAAAATACAAAAGATCACCGGTCCATTTTCATCCTTAGCAAGATTTTAAGTTACCAATATGAAAACATAGGATTAACTGAATTTGTTCAAGCAATGCCTGAGAAATATAAAGTGCCCAATGAACCGGTTAAAGCCTATAGGAGGTATTATTTGGGTGAGAAAATGTATTTTGCCAAGTGGACAAGAAGACTTATTCCCTATTGGGTTCGTAATCCCAATAATCTGTGAGGCTGATTTCTTCTCGCATTGCCGGTACAGTACTTGCCTCCTCACCCAATTCTTTCCCCCAAAACTAGGGAAGAGGGCAGAGCCTTCCCCATACCTAATACAGGGGTGAGGGGGAATACGTCATGAAAATTATTTCGAGAAGGTTATTCATTCTGTAATTCTTCTTTAACGGTGATGCCTATTTTTTCCAGTGTATAGGGTTTCTGTATATATCTACCTGCTCCCAATCTTAAAGCCTCTTTTACACGCTCTGTCTCGGAAAATCCGCTGGCGATGATCGCCTTCTGTTTTGGTCGTATTTCAATGATCTGTTTGTATGTATCAAGGCCATCCATTCCCGGATCCATAATCATGTCCAAAATCAATAACTGAGCAGTTGTCTTTTTCATATATTCAACGGCTTCCTCTCCACTCGATACTTTGGTAACGGAATAACCCAATTGAGACAGGAATGAAAAGGCGATCTCTCTTTGAGTTTCTACGTCATCAACAATCAAGATCGATTCCCCCTTGCCCATATATTCTCTTATGGATAAAGTTGGTTTATCTAATGCCCTTTCTTTTCTTGTAACCGGGAAATACAGCTTGAAAGTGGTTCCTTTCCCTTCCTCGCTTTGAATATCGATATACCCATCATGGTCTTTAACCGTACCCCAAACCACGGCCATCCCCAGTCCGGTCCCACTCCTGCCCATAACTTTTTTGGTGTAGAAAGGCTCAAAGATTTTTTCAATCTCTTTCGGGGAGATACCGATTCCGGTATCGGACACGGTTAGGGTCACATAATCGCCTTCAACAATCTCATCATAACCCTTCATGGATTGGTCAATATATTTATTTTCCGTGGAAATCATTATCCTACCACCATTAGGCATGGCTTCAGCGGCATTCGATACCAAATTCATGATGGTCTTGAATAGATGAATGGGAGAGCCTACAATATTTAGAAGATCGGTTTCAAGGTTGGTTTCCCATTGAACAGTGGGATAATATTCTTGTGTTTTTTTCCGTTCAGGACTTTGTAAGTATTCAGAAACAATATTATTTATATTCACCACTTCAGTGACAACCACCCCTCTTCTTGCCAGGGTCAATAAATCCTGTACAATAGCAGCGGCTTTTTTCCCTGTATCCTGCATGACTTGAATAGGTCTTTTTAACGGGCTGTCTTCCGGAAGTTGCATCAATAACAAATCGGGGTAACTGACGATCCCGGAAAGGATATTATTGAGATCATGGGCTACCCCGCCCGCAAGTGTTCCTATGGATTCCATTTTTTCCGCTCTATGAAGCCGGGCTTTCAGTTTTAATTTTTCTTCCTCCGCTTGTTTCCTCGCGGTGATATCGATAGCAATTTCAAGCCTCACATCTTTGCCGTTTGGCCATTTAATGACTCTATCGATAATCATATAATCGCGGTTCAGGATGGGGTTGTGATGCTCCCACGAATAGGGTTCATATTTGATTTGTAATATTTTTTCATTCGTACAAAAACCACAAGGTGACTCCAATCCTTGAAATTCTTTATAGCAAAGACCTCCAGTAACATCCTTACCTACTATATCCGTCAACTTGCTGTTGGCATATAGTATCTTGTATGTTTTAGGATCGGCAATGTATATGATTTCATTTATACTGTTGAAAATCGACAGCAATTGCTGTCTTTCAAAATGCAGTGTTTTCTTTGCTCTTTCTCGTTCAAGAGTACTGATAATAATTTGGGAGATCGTCTTCATCATTTCAACATCTTCAGCCTTCCACTCACGGTTATCCCTGCATTCATCGAAACCCATGAAACCATAATATTTATTTTGGACGTAGAGAGGCACCACTAGAATAGATTTAATATTTTGTGGACGTAATATCTCTTTTTCTTGTTCGCTTGGTATATCTTCTATATCACTGTATTTTATAATCTCACCCGTTTTCAACATATTCATCCACCAGGGAACTGCGCTAGAAGGAATTTTTTGTAGGTCATCCTTCTGGGGTGTGATGGCAGGAGCACACCACTCAAATGTATTGTCCATTGTATCTGTCTCATGTCGATGTTCAAAGATGTAAACACGGCTGACCTCCAATGTTTTTCCCATCATTTCCAGACATTTCTCCTGGAATTGATCCGTGTTGTTAGCAGAAATCGCTAACGTTGAAATATCATTCAGCATCTTTTCATAGGATAGCCTTTTTCGAAGGGCTTCGTCTTTCTGATCGTATTTGTATAAAAGGCGTAACAAAAAAAATAAGGTTGAGGGAGCGAGAAAGACCGGAGCGATTCCAGCCATAAAAAAACCGATCAATTTGGGAGGTCCAAAAAATGGTACCATTATCATATACAAAATAATTGAAGCCATGACTGCAAGGGATGTAATCGCAATCAGTGATCGTATCATTCCGAATTTTTTTAATATTTTCCAAATCATAAAATCATTTCGCCCTAGAACATTCGTTTGATAATCTTTTTAAAAAATAAACCTGAAAATCCGTTTATCAAAACCCGTAACAGTTTAGCTCTTTGAAAATTGCGTTATACAAGGCTGGATTCCGTGATCAAGTCACGGAATCCGCAATTGGTTTGATTTTTCAAAGAGCTAAACTGTTACCAAAACCCTAATTATTCATCTCGCATTTCATTATGAAGGTATATACCGATTATGACATAATGATGTATATATGAATAAGATAGAATGAACTTTAAATCGATCGGGTAAAACATATTGATATTTAAGCTTGACGAACTCGTAAAAAGTCGTCACCCCGGTCCCGTATCAAGTACGGGATAGACTGCGGCCGAGGTCCAGAACTCATGTAACTGTCTGAAAAGACTGGATTCCGGCCTTCGCCGGAATGACAAAAACGCATGTTTCCCGACTATTTACAAGACCATCTAGCTTCTTTGCTGGATTTTAAAATGCAGCGAAGAATACATAAGTCTTATCGTCATCTTGTCGGTTTTTATTTAGGAGTGTTGTCTAAAATAGAAGAAAGCCTTAGAATGTTATGGTTTCAGGCATTTAGAAAACCACGGTTGTTATATCTTTCGTACATTATTTTTTTCCTTATCTCTGAAAAGTGCATATAAATTGCGTGCAAAGGTTTTTTAAATAGTGATCATCCAGAAATTCCCCTAATTCCCTCCCGCCAGGTGAGGGGAGATATATGGATGAACTTTGAATAAAAAAGGCTTTGTCTGATGGCGCAATCAATAAATAGACTGGAAAGGGAAGGTGAAATGATCGAAGTATGTTTATCATTTGATTTTATAAGGGGTTTTGATGATGAGGTTTATTCGAAATGGACAAAAAAAGCGATTGTCGTCCTGTTGAAATCACCTGGTATTATTGAGTTCAGGGCACACCGCAATCTGTTCGGCTCACCCCTGGTGAGGCTGACCTCTGATTGGGCAAAGCTGAGCGACTGGGCAAGGTTTGCTGAAAGCCCGGAATGGTTGGCTCTGATGGACGAGCTCAGGCGCTTTTTTGCGCAAAATATCGCTGTGTGTATATGGGGAGCCTCCCCCATTGCACCGGAACCATTACGTCCCAGCAGGTAGTGTTTATCCGTAAACGAATTTTTATGGATTCACGCCATCCGTTATCAGATTTCAGCAGTCAGCCAAAACCCTTAAAAACAAGTGGTTAGCTGAAGGCTTCAACCGGAAATGGCTTATTTCGGGAAGAACTGGTGATTATTTTAAGGTTATTCAGGACAACCGGCAGTGATTAGCGTTTATCCAAAAACGGCATTTTTCCATTGTTGTCATTTTTTCATTTTATTGACAAATGCATATAATTAGAACATCATCGTGTGCATAAAAGTTATATGAAGGAGGGGGCGCAAATGAGAACAACATTAAATATTGAAGACGAGCTTATTGAAAAGGCATCAAGATTAACAGGGGTTAAGGAAAAAACATTCCTGATAAAGCTTGGACTGGAAGCACTCATAGCAAAAGAGAGTAGCAAGCGACTCGCCAAATTGGCAGGAAGTGAAAAAGACTTGAAATCAATCCCGCGCAGGAGATCATGAGATGTCTGATCTCATTCTTGTAGACACATCTGTATGGATCGAGCATTTACGGGAAGGTGATCAAAACCTGATTCAATTGCTGGAACGCGGCTTGGTTGCCTGTCACCCTTTTATTATCGGTGAATTAGCTTGCGGCGGTATAAAAAACCGATATGAAATTATCAATTTACTAAATGATCTTCCATCAACCGACATGCTTGATCATGACGATATTATGGAATTTATTGAACGCCGAAAAATCATGAACAAAGGCCTTGGTTATATTGATTTTCATTTGCTTGCTTCGGCGCTTGTATCAGAAACGCCTTTATGGACATTTGATAAGGCGTTAAGGAAAATCGCGAATCAATTATCCATCGGATATGATGTCAAATTACAAAGATGACATCCGATCTACTTAAGGAAAGAAGATACCTTTGGCGAATATAAAACCTGAACATCGAACACCGAATATCCAGCATCGAATTGTATAGGGGAGGCATAGCAATGAAACTGGATCGGAGGAAGTTTCTAAAAATGTCTGCAATAACCGCCGGTGCTGTAGCCGTCGGTGGGAGCGCGACTTACATTATAACAAGAGATTCGGATATCCTGGATGATCACTTTTCTGGAACCGAGAAAACCCTTGCAGCCCGATTCGGCAGTGGTCAGGCTGCCGGGCTTATGAAAGATATCCACCAAGAATATGAAGCCCTTGTTCCTGGGATGCCTGATATCGGCGGCAAGGATAATATATTTACCGAGTGGCTTATTTTCGGTGTATATTATCTGGCCGTGTATCAGGTACTTAAAGCAAAGGGAGAAACCGTGGAAGAAGCGGGCAGGATTATCTATGACACTTTTAAGGCTATGGCGGATTATCCAAAGTGGCTGCTTCGTCTGGTTGGAAACATCAAATACAACGAGAAGTACTTGACCAAACTTGAAGAAGCCGTAACCAAAACGCAGGAGCGTCGCTATCCTGGCGACTGGGTGGCCGCATTTATCCAAGGTGATGGAGAATCATTCGATTATGGGCTGGACATCACGGAATGTGGAATCTGTAAATTCTACCATGCACAAGGAGCGGATGAGTTGGCCCCGTATCTTTGCCTCAGCGACTATGTGGTGAGCGAGGCCTTTGAAAGGGGCTTGGTGCGATATAAGACTTTGGCGGAAGGGGGTGAGGTGTGCGACTTTCGATTCATGAAAGGACGACAGACCTTCGTGAATCCACTCAGAGATGGATGGCCACCCAGGTTTCTCAGCCAAAAGGCTTAGCATTCAAGGGTTGAAGTGAACACATAACAAGGAGATGGCGAAATGATTGAAGTATGTCTATCCTTTGATTTTATCAAAGGTTATGATGATGATTCATATAAGTAAAGGATGTGTTCGGACCTTTTTAACCACAACTCTGTATGTAAGAGAATCTACAAGTATTTGCCTGAAGTTATAGAATATCTTGATTTGCCCCTAGGCTACAGGTTTCTAATTGATGGCCGGAACCGGGAAGGTGTATGGTTTGATGAGGAATTATTGAAAGTATAATATACGGCTTCACAAATGACCGCTCGTACCTCGCGGTCTGTGAGCCGCTGCTCTAGCCTTACAATTATAAGAAGAAAAGGTAATGAATTGAAATTGACTTCAACTTATGACATTTTATCATTAATTTCCGGTTAAGTATTTGCATATGAGGTAAAAAAAAGTTAAAAAACAGTATTGACGATGTCATTTTTTTCTTGACATTT
>JAFGGA010000006.1 GCA_016930835.1 Deltaproteobacteria bacterium | reverse complement strand
TTACGGTCACATTGACCGAGTAATCATCATCATAACCCTTCTCTTTCATGACGGGTATCAGGATGGAACCTAAAGCGGATACATCCGCTATGGCGGAACCCGATATCCCGCCGAACAGCATGGATGAAAATACGTTTACGACGCCAAGTCCTCCCCGCACCGCCCCGACGGCGGAAGATGCGAAGCGAACCAAACGTATGGCGATACCCCCGTGAAACATCAGCTCACCCGCAAAGATAAAGAACGGAATCGCCATGAGGGAAAAAATACTGATGCCTGAGATAATCCGTTGAAAAGCGATCATCATCGGCAACCCTTCATAAATAAAGGCGGCCACTGAGGAAACACCGAGAGCAAATGCCACGGGAAGACCGATAATGACACAAATTGCGAATCCAACCAGTAGGATGAAAAGGCCCATGGCTTAACAATCTCCTGATGCTTGGGAACGGTTCTGAAAAAAATGGATAAGATGACCGATGGAATATAGAAAGATCAATGCGCCGCTCAACATGATGGGCAACGATCCTATCCCTTCGGGAATGCGAATGAGAGGAACCTCAGCAGACCACCTGAATATGGTCAACTTATAACCATAGATGGTCATCAACACACCGAATCCACCCAAAATACAATGGACCAAGAAATCGAAAAGACGACGAATCGGTTCCGGGCTTATTTCCCGGAAAACGGATACACCCAGATGGGTCTTTTTATGGACACCAACGGATGCACCCAGAAAGCTGATATAGGCGATCAACAACAAAGCAAATTGTTCGACCCAAGTGGGGGTTGCATTTAGCACGTAACGGCCAAAGACGAGCCATCCGAAAATTGCCGTCATGATAACCATGGCGATACCGGTAATGATGGTATTGATATAGCTGAAGAGATCTAATAATCTGTCATATTTTTTTAGTAATTTTCCCGTTGACATGGCCAATCTCCCCTGACGGCTTTAATCTTTGATTAGAAATCTTTATTAATGGTCTCAATATGGTATTCATGGCTCGTCGTGCTGAGAAGCCGCTGGATTTCGGATCAAGTCCGGAATGACAAAGAACATTGCCTCACCATCCGTCACCCCGGCGGAAGCCAAGGTCCAGATATCATGAATTTTCTGACAAACACAATGTCAATTTCATGATGAGACAGTTATAAACTGAACTCCATACAAAAATTCCCCCTCCCCTTGCGGGAGGGGGTTAGGGGGAGGGAATGAAACATTACCGGTATTCTTCCCTAAAAAGAATACCGATGACCGCCAAGCTTTCAAAACAAAACTAAGGTGTTTTCTGGATCATTTCAACCAATGTTTTCAACCCCGGATTATCAGCAAGAAACTTAGCATAAACCGGCTTCATGGCCGCCTGAAAAGCGCTTTTATCCGGAATCTCATTGGCCACTACGCCACCAGCCATCACTTTGGCCTGGCTTGCTTTTTCCCTTTCCTTCCAGAGCTTACGTTGAAGAAGTGCAGACTCCTGTGCGGCTTCCTTGATAATCTTCTTTTCTTCCGCGGATAATTTATTGTATACGCCTACATTAATCGCCAAAATCTCAGGGATGATCAGGTGCAGAGAGTCGGAATGATATTTTGCGACCTCATAATGTCCCGTGGACTCATAGGAAGGCCAGTTGTTTTCAGCGCCGTCTACAACCCCGGTTTTCAAAGACTGGTAAACTTCGCCATATGCCATAGGAGTCGGATTTCCACCAAGGGCTCTAATCATGCCGGTGTACAGATCATTTTCCATTACCCTGATTTTCATGCCAACCGCATCAGCCGGGGTTCTGATGGGTTTCTTGGAGTTATAAAATGAACGGGCTCCACCGTCATACCACGCCAGAGAAATGAGGCCTTTTTTGGCCAGACCCGCATTGATCATTTCACCCGCTTTTCCCTCAAGAACACGCCAAACATGATTCGTGTCTTTGAAGATAAAGGGCAAGGAGACCACATTCGCTTCTGGAACAATCGGCCCAATGGGTCCCAAACTAAAATTGGCAATCTCCAGTCCGCCCATGCGAACCTGCTCAATGGCATCCGGCTGGCTGCCGAGCGTACCCGAGTGGTACATTTTTAATTGCAATTTTCCACCGGACTTTTGGCTCAACAACTCGGCAAATTTGTCCATTCCCACCGTGTTCGGATAGCCCGCTGGATGGATATTCCAGCCTCTCCATTCTTTGGCTTGGGCCGAAACGGTAAACCCGACAAGTACAACAACAGCAATAACTGAATAAGAGAATTTTTTCAGATAGTTCATTTGGCACCCTCCTTGTAAAAATGTCAAAAAGCGTTTGCGGTTAGGTCATCTTGAAAAAGATGACGTCAATAGCCAATCCTGTGAGACTTTGAATAAAATAATTACAATCGAACCTCTCCCTAATTTTTTCCCTCCTTTCTCATGGTGATCATGAAAGACCAGGGAATAGCTGATTTCCCGTATGAATCAGTTTATCGGACCGCTCGAGCACCACCGCCGGCCATAATCTTTTCCACTTCTTTTAATGTCGCCATAGATGTGTCACCGGGTGTGGTCATGGCCAGTGCCCCATGGGCAGCCCCATAATTGACCGCCTTTCGGGGATCACCTGATGTCAAAAATCCGAAAATCAGTCCGGCCGCAAAGCTGTCTCCACCTCCAACACGATCCAATATTTCCAGGTTTTCTCTCAGCGGCGCCTCGTAAAATATTCCATCCGCCCAGCAAATAGCACCCCAATCGTTGATGCTAGCCGATTTCACGGTTCGTAAAGTTGTGCCGATCACTTTAAAATTGGGAAATTGAGTGACGGCAATCCCGATCATTTTTTTAAAGTTCGTAACGTCCAATGAAGACAGATTCTCATCCAGGCCTTCCACATCAAACCCCAAACAGGCGCCGAAATCCTCTTCGTTGCCCAGCATGACGTCAACATATTGAGCCAATCGACGATTAACCTTCCTCGCTTTTGGTTTGCCTCCTATACTTTGCCAGAGCGACGGCCGATAATTCAGATCATACGAGATAACGGTACCGTGCTTTTTGGCCGCCTGCATGGCTTCTTCGATTACTTCCGGAGCCGTTTCAGAAAGAGCCGCGAATATACCGCCCGTATGCAGCCAGCGAACGCCATGACGGCCGAATAGATTCTCCCAATCGATATCACCCTTCTGGATTTGAGAGGCAGCCGTGTGGCCGCGATCCGAAACCCCGAGGGCTCCCCGGATTCCATAACCTCTCTCAGTGAAATTCAAACCGTTTCTGACGGTGCGGCCGGTGCCGTCAAAAGGAACCCACCTGATAAAGGATACGTCCACACCACCCTGTAAAATAAAATCTTCAATCAGGCGCCCAACAGCATTATCGGCAAAGGCCGTCACAACTGCGGTACGCATTCCAAAACAACGACGCAGACCCCGAGCCACATTATACTCACCTCCGCCTTCCCAGACTCGAAAAGATCTTGTCGTGTGGATCCGTTCTTCCCCGGGATCGAAACGCAGCATCACCTCTCCCAAGGAAACAAGATCATAGAGACAATCTTCAGCGGGTTTGATGTCGATGATGGTCATATTGGTTGTTTTCTCTCCTTTAGATTATTCAACAAACAATCATCAATTTGCTTGCGCCTCTTTCGCCAGGGCGACCGCCTCTCTTGCATTGTTCAATATCAGGTCGAATCTTCCCTCGGATATATTCGTGGATTTGGCAATCCAGGTCCCCCCACAGGCCAAAGTCTTGGGGAAGCGCAGGTAATTGACCAGGTTTCCAGGACCAACCCCACCGGTAGGAATAAATCGTACCATCCCATATGGACCACTCAGGGCTTCGAGTGTCTTGAGCCCACCGAATGCCTCGGCTGGAAAAAACTTCAGCGCATCGAGCCCGAATTCAAGGGCCGCTTCGATATCCGAGGGCGTACAGATACCCGGTGTGATGATAATATTGTTTTCAACGCAATAGGCCACGACCTTCGGATTAAACCCAGGTGACACCATGAATTCTACTCCCATATCCGCTGCCGCCTTTACCTGATCGACTTTAAGTACCGTTCCCGCCCCGACAAGGATATCTCCCCGTTTGGCCATGATGCGCATGGCATCCAAGGCTCCCGGAGTTCTGAAGGTAATTTCCGCGCACGGGAGTCCTCCCTCAACCAGGGCATCAGCCAGACGGGTGGTGTCTTGGGCATTTTCAATAGCAACAACGGGAATGACCCGTATTTTTTCAAACTGATCCAATATCGGGATCATACGTTCTTCCCCTTATATCCTTATCATCGAGCGAGCCAGCCGCCATCGACCGCCAATGTGTACCCGTTCATATAATTAGATGCTTCAGAGGCAAGGAAAACCACAGCACCTTTCAAATCATCGGGCTCTCCCCATCGACCCGCGGGGATACGTTCCAATATCTGTTTGCTTCGAACCGGATCGTCCCGCAGTGCCTGGGTATTGCGCGTGGCCATATAACCAGGAGCGATGGCGTTAACATTGATATGGTGAGGGGCCCATTCGCACGCCAAAAGACGCGTGAGCCCCATGACGCCGCTCTTGCTTGCCGTATAGGAAGGCACCAGGATGCCGCCCTGAAACGAAAGCATTGACGCGATATTGATAATCTTGCCGCCTGAGTTCCGTGCGACAAACTGATTGGCGACCGCCTGGGATAGGAAGAACAGGGATTTGATGTTGACGTTCATGACATCATCCCAGTCTTTCTCGGAAAACAAAAGCGCTTTTTCCCTGCGAATAATACCGGCATTGTTAACCAGGATATCTACCCGTCCAAACGTATCAATGGTCTTGTGAATAATATCTTTTATGGGTGCGATACTACTCAGGTCCGCTTGAATACCCTTAAATCTTTTTCCCAAAGCCGTAATCTTTTCTTCGATAGCTGTCGGTTTGCCCTGGTTATAGACACCGGCTACGTCGGCGCCTGCTTCGGCCAAACCGCATGCCATTGCTTCTCCCAATCCCGCGCTGCAACCTGTAACCAGCGCGACCTTTCCACTGAGATTGAATTGATCCAGGATCATGGCATCATCCCTCCATTTATCTCAAAACATCCATGGGTACGGCATCCATATCCGTAAACGTCTGATTTTCGCCGACCATACCCCAGATAAACGTATAGCTGGTGGTACCCGCACCGGCATGAATGGACCAGCTGGGGGACAGGACGGACTCCTCGTTGCGAACCACAATATGGCGCGTTTCCGTTGGCTGGCCCATGAAATGAAAGACGACCTGATCCGAGGGCATACCGAAATAGAAGTAGGCCTCCATACGCCGTTGATGGGTATGAACCGGCATGGTGTTCCATATGGATCCGGTTTCCAGTGTGGTCATACCCATGACCAATTGACAGCTTTTTATACCATCCGGATGGATATACTTGCGGATGGTCCTGTGATTGCTCTGAGCTAGACTCCCTAATTCAGTGGCTTCGGCTTCCTTAAAGGCTGCCTTGGCATTGGGATAATGGGTGTGAGCAGGAGCACAATTCAGATAAAACTTGGCCGTATTTTCGTGATCGTTACTGGAAAAGACCAGTTCCTTGGCCCCCTTGCCGATGTACAGACAGTCTCTAAAGTCCATATCAATCGTTTCTTCGTCGATTTCCACGGCACCCGGGCCGCCGACATTGATGATGCCGAGTTCTCGCCTATCCAGGAGATAGGGCGAACCGATAATCTTCTCATCAATATCGATTCTCAACCGGCTTAGCGGACAAACGCCACCTACGATCAACCGGTCGTAATAACAATAAACCATTTTGTACTGGTCCTTTTCAAACAGGCCCTGGATCAGAAAATGATTACGCAATCCTTTCGTGTCCAAGGTCGCCGCGTGTTCTGGATGAACGGCGTTTCTTATTTCCATGATCTACCCTCCTTGTCATCAAAATAATTAATGGTCTGATAATTGAATCGACATCATGTTTGCTGAAAGTTTACATTTTCTGGACACCGGCTTTCACCGGGGTGATGGAAAAGGAAAAAAATGCTTTGTCAATCCGGACTCGATCCGGAATCCCAGGCTTTTGTGTTTATCCTATTTTGAGTCCCTTTATATTTTTGTGTTTATCAACCTTCCTGAAATGGTCTTGCCGTTTAACTCCTTCACCATCTCCCCCGGGTATCGGGGAAGAGGCTTGCGAGATCCATTTAAGGCAACCCACCCTGATAACCGATTCTCCGGGAAATGCGTAACGCCGTGTCAGCGACCTGATCTTTGAGCTCTGTTTTGAGCATACGGGCATTGATGCGGCTGACAGGTCCTGAGATGCTGATGGCAGCAATCACATAGCCTTGTTGATCGCGTATGGGGGCGGCTACGCAACAAATACCGATTTCGTTCTCTTCCATGTCAAACGCGCAATTCGTTCTTCTCACTTCCTGGAGGTGTTCTTTCAATTTTTCAAGACTGGTTATGGTATTTTCCGTTCGCCTGGTGAGACCCTTGGCCCCTACCATCGTTTCAAGTTTATCTTCCGGTAGAGCGGCGAGCAGGACTTTCCCGACAGCAGTGCAATGAGCCGGCACGCGTGATCCCAACATTGAAACCATTCGCAACCCGGTGGGCGTGGTATTCGCCTCCATCTTTTCGATGTACAGTACTTCATCTTGATAAAGGATGACCAAATGAACGGTTTCCCTGGTGTTTTCAGCCAAATCCAGCAGGTAAGGGCGTGCCTCTGTCCGAAAATCAATATGGCTGAGCAGGCGGTTTCCCAATTCAACAAGTTTAAAACCCAGGTTGTATCTTTTGGTCTCAGCGTCCTGTCGGACATAATCAAGAAAGACGAGAGTTGATAAGAGACGGTGTATGGTTCCCTTGGGCAGGCCAATTTTGGTTGAGAGGTCACCGATACTTAATCCCTGGGGAAATTCACCCAGGACGTCCAGGATCTTCGAAATCCGCTCTACGGACTGGACGAAGTTTTTCGGTTTGGTACTCTTTGGGATAGATCTTAAAACCATGATGAATCAACTTTATTTCGCATTATGGAATGGCTTTTCGCATTATGTAATTCTCCTATATTTTTTCGGGAAGCTTGTCAAGTTTTTTGTCCCCCTTTTTTTAGCCTCCTATTCTCTGGAAATATCCTATCAAACGTAATGTCTTCCCCTGCCCCCTTCTTGCGAATATCCCCTCCCCCTTGAGGGTAAAGGGTTGGGGTGAGGGTGGGAATCTGAAGGCGGCGAGATCGCCGCCCCGACGAAGGACGGATATTAGAAGTTTGGATGGAGCTGTTAGATGGGAAGGGGTTTTGCGTTTTATAATCGCCATCGCACACCAGCAATCATCATTGGTGGGCACAAAAAAAAATATGAAATGGAGGTAAGTTAAAACTTCAACATGGGAATGATAATGTTTGAAATGAAACAGCCGTTGTGCTAGGTTGGCAGTGTCAAAAGACGGAAATGGTTAAAAGGAGACATGCGGCGCATTTAACCTTTAGGCCCTCTGGACTCCCCATTATCAAAGCCTGTCTCAAACCTCGATCCCCAATCTATCGGCATTACGGCGTAGCGCCTATGGATGGCTTTTTCAAGCCCGGAAATGGGAAAAAAGACGTTTTTCATCTTTAAGAAAAGCGGTTAGGATAATATCAGGTTTATTATGGAGAATATTCAGAATACTACAACCAATATAAAAGAAACTACCATCTGTTCACTAGGCTTCCAGCAATATCTCGATCAGATTAAATCCTTCCACGGCAGTGCCGCACCAGGTATTATTATCGGTGGTTTTATGGTAGATTTGGCCATCAAACACCTCCCGAAGGGAATCTTATTCGATGCCATCAGCGAGACAAAATCCTGCCTTCCGGATGCTATTCAAATTCTAACCCCTTGCACCATTGGAAATGGATGGTTGAAGGTCCTTTCTATCGGGCGTTTTGCCATTATCCTTTATGAAAAAACTCAAGGTGAAGGGGTTCGCGTCTATCTGGATGTCGATAAAATCGAACCATGGTCTGAGATCAAGGGCTGGTTTTTAAAACTTAAACCCAAAGGCCAGCAAGATTATAAGCTCTTGATCGAACAGATTCAGAACGCAGGCACCTCGATCATGAGTCTGCAAAAGATTCGCATAAAGGCACATCTTTTAGAGAAAAAACAAGGGAAAAGAATTGCCATCTGCTCCAGATGCAAAGAGGCCTACCCCCTTGGAGATGGAACGATCTGTCTTGCTTGCAAGGGAGAAAGCCCCTATGATCTTTATCATGATATTGAATCCCCTGCTTTTTTCCAAGGAATTTGACCTTACAAAAACAATTATTGACTATAGGTCTCTTCTGATCTCACCATTCGGCAACATATTATCCGGATGGTATTCACCTTTCTCTTCCATCTGGTAACGAATGCAGTGTTTATTGGCGACCAGACAATAATTCTCTATCCAATACCTTTCCAGTTTGCCCTGGTCCGTATATGCCTTGATGGGGCAAATGGGATACCATTTGCATGGTGTGATCTTTCCCTTGCGCATTAAAAAGTCCCACCCTTCAACGCGATAATGATCAATATCGGCCTTCCCCTGTTTATAGTCTTCATGCCAATCTACAGGCACGGGAAGCCCTTCGTACAATTCCCTGCGCCAGGCCTCAAGCAGAAGAGGCGCCCTTTTCATAAAACCCGCCGCGCAAAAAATCTTCTTTTTGACCCTATACCCTAATTTTCGCAGCCACCCTACCCCTTCTTCGGATCTGAATAGATGGTGGTCGATAATCAATGTATCGACATGATTAGAAAGCGCCAATGCGTTTTCCCATGCCTGTTCCCTTTCTGCTTGGAATGACGAAGAAGAATATCGATATAAAGGGGGCCCGGACGCGATAACAATATCCGGTTTCCAATCCAAAATCACTTTTATGGTTTTCACATCCAGGAGTTGAATATCAGAAGCGTGAACAAAGGTGACCCCCCCTTCTTCAATTCTCGACATCATGACCATATTCTCCTTACGCCCCTGCTGCCCATGTGGTACGGGAAAAGAGAATTCCATAGGCCCTTGTTTTACGCCCTCGGCATTTTGCAGATCTTTATGGATTGCATCAGCAATGTTTTTTCTTCTTCTTTGCTGGGTCGGCGGACAATGATCGGGACCCCTTGACCAGATTCGGCAACTGGCCAAACTGTTTTTGATTTCTTGAATCCCTAACTGATAAGGATTGGCATCGCCCAATGGACAATGGTCTCCATCAAAGTGACTGAAGATGACATCGCTGGTATCTTTTAGTTCTTTAATAATCTCATCTCTAATCCCCGCACCCATGGCAATCTGAAAAGGATGCGGCATGAATCCATAACGTGACCAACCTAAGGCAATGCCGGGATCGATGAATATCCTTTGACTGCTTAATTCAACCGAACAAGAAAGCCCGCGGACTCCTAGAGATTCCGTCCCAAAAATCTTGATGATCATTTCTCTTACCGAATTGAGCGTTTCAAACTTGATGGCCTTAATGGGTATTCATCCGGAAATGACCGAAATTCCCTCCCCCTAGCCCCCTCCCGCGAAGGGGAGGAGGGATGGTTAATGGATGGGCACTGCGAATCAAGATACGGATACGGTATCCTCGATTTCAATCACCCTTCCCGCGCCGCCTTCAACATAGCGCTCCGGATAAAGATATCCTATTTCTTGCTTATATTGCGTGCAATGGGTGGCACAAATGAAATCGAGATCCTCCAGGGTTTGGGGCCTGTTTCCATGCAGGCCGCCGATAATGCCGTAAACACTTCCGAACTCAGAGGCCGCACCGATGATATGCTCCATTCTGGGGTGTGAACACCCCGCTATGATAACAATACCTTTTGGGGTTTCAATGCAAAGGGATTGCTCTATCCCTTCCAACTCACCCGTGGAATATATTCCTTCGTGTAATTTTCTGGAATCCCTGATCTCAACCACTTCTCTTGCCTTTTTAACGCCCCTAAAGGAACGAGGGACCCATACTTTGACATTGCTGTTCTGATCAAGAAAGGCGGATAAGCCACCGGTGTGGTCAAAATGAGAATGAGAAATAAAGACTTCATCGATCTCCTTGGGAACAATCCCCAATGTCGCCATGTTGGATAGCAGAATAGAACCACTGGCGCCCGTATCAAAAAGAATCTTCTTCCCCTTTGCCTCTACAAGGGCGGAAAAGCCCCAATCAGCCAGAAGATCATTTCTGAAGGTCGTATTATCGTAAATTATCGTCGTTTTCATTGTCTCCCCGCTGATTAACGTCCTAACCTCCATCCATTACCCCCCTCCCCTCGCGCTGCACTTTATCCATAAATTCACGTAAGGCACAGGAGGTATCAATATTAGCTTTGACAACAGCAATTTACACCCTTCTCCCTCGACCGGGGAAGGCTTCGGCGTGAGTTCAGTCGAACGGTGGGGATGGTAAAGGAAGACCTTGCCACCCTCCCCTTTATCCCCTCCCGTCAAGGGAGGAGAATTGCACTGGCTGAATTCATTAACTTGACCAATATCGATGCATCATAGGATACCTCATCAGAATGGTTGACCCCTTGTGTCCGGCAAATGACCAATGGGACATCATCAGCCCCTCGCGGGAGAGGTACGCAATGGTTTATTCCACCATGGGAATGGGATATCTTTCCCCTTTTACAATTATGGTATATTGATTATCCTCATCATCCATGTACTCGGCCAATGTGAGCATGGCATGTTCGCTGAATTTGATAAGGTCATCATCATTCTGGAGATATAGGTGATCATCTCTCACAAATAATTTTTCCGGATTGAGCTTTATATCCTCACCTGTATTGAGTCGCAGCACTAGGCCCTGATCGGTTTTGATGATACGAAAGACAAACAGCGGTGTATCTTCATAGGGAAAATAGACCTTTTCAATATAATCTTTATGTTCCTGTCCAAGAAAATAACCATCCTTATCCTTTTTGATCATGGAATGAAAATAATGGATGATCTTTTTATTGGTGAATTTTTCATTCCCGTTATACCATATCCCATTTTTGTCAAGTCTGAAAACGGCCTTTTCCTTGGGTACCGCCATCACTGGTTTGCTTTCATCCACCATGATCGTATTCCACTTATTAAGGCGTTAATGAATTTCCGTCCGGAAAAAGGAATTTCCGGATGGGAGCATTCAGCGACCAGCACTCATTCGTCGGACAGCTATCTGATTCAAAGGTTTTGGCTGAAGGCTGAACGCTGATGGCTTCATGTAATATTTCTTTCAATACGGATTTTATCTTCATTCGGCACGATAACATCATTTTATCCGCGACTCAAGATATTGCACAAGGTCTTTGAAGGTGCTTTCCACCATGTCGAGGTTTCTGACCTCGATAATAATCTTTTTGACTTGTGACAAATCGATCAAATCCAGAACATGCCGCCAATCCAGGGTTCCATTGGCCAGGGATTCGTGTTCATCACAAGTGCCGCCATTGTTGGATGCATGGATGTACTCGATCCGGTCTCGGACATTGCCGATAAATTCATCAATTTCACACCCAAGCCTTCCGTTTCCAGCTCCGTTGTTCAAATGACCTAAATCCAGCACATAGCCGAGATCGTTAAAACTGTTCAACACATCATAGGCATGAGATGCAACCATCTTGGAATTGGACTCATACAGCATACGAATATTAAGGCCCTTGGCGTATGTGAGGACATCTTTGAGCTTTTCTCTATCACCCGCGGATAAAATACCGTCATTTAAATGAAAGACCAGTTGTTTTGCTTCCAGCATGGCACACAAATCAATTTCTGCGGTAAGTATAGCCAGATTGGCCTCGGTAAAACAAGGTATGGGTTGAAATATCCCTTTTGTACCGGAATGGATACTGAGATCATACCCATGGGTATAGCGTTTGATTTTTTCGACAAAATAAAAATCAAAATAAAGCTTGGTGTCTTGCCGGTTGATCTCAATGGTATCAAATCCAAACTCCGGGAAACACTTGTACCATTTGATCTCCCGAATCACGTGAGTGGTGATTCCAATTTTAGGCATTATGTATTTTTGTTTAGACATCTTGATTCATTTGTCTGATTCGGGTTTATGGTCGGTTTTTGTAAAGCGGATCGCATTCATCCGGACCTATTTAGAGAATTGACCACTTGGCATTATCACATGATATCAAATTATCTTGGACGTTAATAACATTATATGGAAAGGCGATGATAAAGGTCCCGGCGGCTGCTCGGCGGAATTCATAAGCGACCGGGACATAAAAACACGGCATCTTCAAGGCAGCAGGAATTTTCATGGATGTAACACCCACAAAGTAAAAAAGGGTTACGAATCACGCAACCCTTTATTTCAAACAACTTCTATTCACCAAATCGCTGCAAGCTTCTTTTTCATTTTTCTTTGCTCTTTCTCTTCACAGCCCTTTCTTGTTCGGGAATAGGAGGCGGCACAGGCTCTCCGGTGATCTTCTGGACGGCACCGAATCGAGGAGGACAAACTTCAAAACATGTTCCGCACTTAATACACTTGTCTTGATGAATAATATGGATCAGATTCTTGGCCCCTTCAATCGCCTCTACCGGACATCGTCGCTGGCAGATCATGCAGGCCTGGCATTTCTCCGGATCAATATAGTATGAGACCACCTCATCGAATAACTCATCTATCTCCTCGCGTGTAAAAAGCCCTTCATATTCCTCTTCACTTTCGAAATGTGTTTCCAGTTTTTCCCTTTTCGCCATTTTGATATAGGGTACCAGCTTTCGAACTTCTTCAAGTTTCGTCTTTAATTCATTTCTGTCTATGTCTTCACTGGAACCAAGAGGACCCAACTCTCTCACCTGCTTGCTGAAATCATCCACCACTTTAGTGAATACCTGACCCTCACCTGAAGACATGAATTCAATTCTTAATCTTTCCGGGTTCAACCCTATGTATTCCAATATTTTTTTACACAGGAGCACCATCTTCAACGCGTGGTAATTCCCATGCGTTATATAATTGCACTCACCAAGGTGACACGCACCCATAAAGACTCCATCCACGCCATTTGAAAATGCCTTGAGAACAAATCCCAGGTCAACCCTACCGGAACACATGACGCGAATCAGTCTGATTTCTGTCGAATATTGTAGTCTGGAAACTCCAGCCAGGTCAGCAGCCCCGTATGCTCACCAGTGGCATACAAAACCCAATAGTTTTGGTTTGAATCTCACTCCTGCACTCATTATTTTTCCTCGTTTGTTAGTATCCATCTATGAATCCCCCCTCCCTCGTGGGAGGGGGTTAGGGGGAGGGAATTTACAACCTTGAACCCTGAACCTTTTCCTATACATCACCCACGGCTTTATCCATCTGTTGCGGGATCTCTTCCTCAGGAACCGCAGCGTCGATCTGGCATAAGATCTCTTCATCATTAAAGTGTTTTAAAACAATAGCCCCTGTCGGGCATTTTGCGTTGCAAAGGCCGTCTCCCTTACAAATAACGGGATTAACCACGGCCTTTTTGCCTTGCTTCGTCTCGCGGAGTTCTATGGCGCCATACGTGCAAGCGGATACACATGCCCCACATCCCATGCATCTTTTCTCATCCACCTCGCACACGGATCCCGACACCGTGACAATATCACGTGAAAGAAGTGTTAGGGCTCGACCCGCGGCCCCATAGGCTTGACTGATCGCTTCCGGGATATGCTTGGGGTAATGCGCAATGCCACACAGGAAAACCCCGTCCGTGGCAAACTCAACCGGTCTTAATTTCACATGGGCCTCTTTAAAAAATTGATCCGGGCCCAAAGTGACCTTGAAAAGTTGAGCAATCTCCTTGTTTCCCGCAGGGGGAATAACCGCGGCGGCCAGGCACACAATATCCGCATCAATGGCCAGCTCCCGGTCAAGGATATAATCCCGCACCCCGACCCTCAAAACAGGGCGACCATCTTCCTCGGTCGCTTGCACCACGGGTTTGGCTTCGGGTTCATAACGGATGAATTTGACGTCCTTTTCGGAAGCCTCCCGGTAGTAATCCTCCATTGTCCCATAGGTTCGAATATCCCGGAAGAGAATGTATATATCCATCCCCGGATGAATCTCTTTGAGTTTCAATGCATTCTTGATGGATTCACTGCAACAGACTCGACTGCAGTAATTTCTGTCTTCATTTCTGCAGCCTACACACTGGATCATCACAAGGGTTTGGGCCTTGACCACCTTTTCATCTCCCTCAGCGATCCGTTCCTCCAGTTCCAACTGGGTTAAAACCCTGTCATCCTCCCCATAAAGATACTCGGTTGGTTTATATACATCCGCACCCATGGCGATAACGGTTGCTCCGTGTTTTATTTCCGTGAGCCCTCTATCAGAGCGTACCTTGGTTAAAAAATTCCCCACATAGCCGGTTGCCTCCGTGATAACGGCACTTGTATATACATGGACCAAGGGATGCTGGTACACCTTGCGTACCAGATCCTGTAAATAACCTTGAACATCCAGGCCATCCAAGGTGTAATGGATTCTCCGAGCAGTCCCACCAAGGTCTTTCTCCTTTTCTACCAGGTAAACCTCATGGTCCTGGTTGGCGATGGACAAGGCACATGTCATACCGGCGATTCCTGCACCCAACACCAAGGCCGCCCGGTTAACCGGCAGATCAATCTCCTGTAAAGGTTCCAGGAGACAGGCCCGTGCCACGGACATCCGGGTGATATCTTTTGCCTTTTGGGTGGCCTCTTCGGGCTCCTTCGCGTGCACCCATGAACAATGTTCCCGGATATTCGCCATCTCATAATAATACTGATTGATCCCGGCCTCCCGAAGTGTATCCCTGAATAACGGCTCCAGGGTCCGGGGCGAGCAGGCGGCCACAACCACCCGGTTAAGATCTTTTTCCTTGACCATGTCCGTTATTTCCTGGGCGGAATTGGTGGCGCAGGAAAAGAGCTGCTCCTGGGCATGCACCACATTGGGTAGCGTCAGGGCATATTCCACGACCGAAGGCACATTAACGATCCTTCCGATATTGGCCCCACAATGACACACGAATACACCGATCCTGGGTTCTTTTTGAGAGACATCCTTTTCCTCCGGATAGATCCGCTCCTTGGTCAAATTTCCCCGCCTATAATCCAAAAATTCACCGCACTGGGAACCGGCCGCGCTGGCGCCAAAGACGGACTCCGGAATATCTATAGGACCCTGGAAAGCCCCGCTTACAAAGATCCCCGGCCGGGTAGTCTCTAGAGGATTGGTTGATGGCGCTTGACAAAATCCATGAGGTGTGAGTTCTATGCCGAACTTCTCGGCCAGGGCCTCATGATCAGAAGGCGGATTCAATCCAACGGACAAGACCACCATGTCGAATACTTCTTCTTTCACTCCTTCATCCGGGGTGGCATATCGTATAATCACGTTCTTGCTCTCCGGGTCCTCTCCCACCACGGACGCGTAACTTCGGATAAACCGGATCCCCGGGAGGCTTTCAGTTCTTTGGTAATACAATTCAAAATCCTTACCATAAGAACGAATATCATTATGGAATATAGTACACTCCGCTTCCGCGTCATGATCCTTCGTCAGGATGACCTGTTTCTGGGTGTATGTGCAGCACACGGCAGAGCAATAGCTGTTATCACCAGGTGTGACCCGTCTGGAACCTACGCATTGGATCCATGCCAGTTTATGGGGGTGCTTCTTGTCCGACGCCCGCAGGATTTCTCCTTCATGGGGTCCGGTGGCGCACAGCAGTCGCTCAAAATCGAGGCTGGTGACCACATTCACGTATTTCCCGTAACCATACTCGTCCTTGACCTTGGGATCAAACGGCTCATAGCCGGGAGACAAGAGAATGGCGCCGACCTTTATTTCCATCTTCTCTTCTTTTTGGTTGAGATCAATGGCATCATTGTCACAGACCGCTTCGCAAATACAGCATTTCTTTTCTTTCAGATAAAGACAGCTTTGATCAACATACGCGATCAAAGGAATGGCCTGTGAAAAGTAGATATGAATCGCCTTATTTTCGGATATCTCCTGATTGTATTGATCCGGGTATGTAACAGGACAGTATTCCATACAGGTACCGCAACCCGTGCATTTATCCTCTATGACGTACCTGGGTTTTTTGACGAGGGTTACCTGAAAATCTCCCGCTTCTCCTTCCACGCTGTGCACTTCCGTTAACGTCAGGACCTCTATGTTCGGATGCCGGTCGACCTCGACCAGTTTAGGAGAGAGAATTCACATGGAGCAGTCATTGGTGGGATAGGTCTTGTCAAGCTGGGCCATGTGCCCGCCTATGGCAGGTCCTTTCTCCACCATATAAACCTTATAACCCGCCGTGGCAAGATCCAAAGAGGCCTGGATACCGCTGATGCCTCCACCGACCACCATAACATCTCCAAAATTGATGCCTGCGAAACCCTTACAAAGCTGTTCAATTTTTTCTTTTTCCACTTATACGCCCTTATCTGATTGATGTTTACTCAAATGACTTCCGCGATAATCTCCGTGATATCCTTTATCTCTATTTTATCAGTGACATCCAGGGTTATCCTGCTGTCTTCAAACATGGTAATGCAATAGGGGCATGAAGTCGCCAGTACCTCGGCCCCGACGTCCATTGCTTGTTTTATTCTCAGGTCGGAGAACCTTTCCCCCTTTTGGGTTTCCATCCAAACCCTGCCGCCTCCCCCTCCGCAACACAGGCTCGCGGCTCTGGCGTCAGGCATCTCATTCAACTCCAGACCAGGGATCCTTTTCAATACCTCCCTGGGTTCTTCGTATATACCGTTATGTCGACCCAGATAGCATGGATCATGGTAGGTTATCTTCTTGTTATATTCTTTTGTAAACTCGAGCCTTCCCTCTTGGATAAGCTCGAATATATACTGGGAAATATGAATGATCTCAAATTTGACCATGAATTCGGGATATTCATTTTTAAATGTATGGTAACAATGAGGACTGTTCACAAGGATCTTCTTCACCCCATGATCCACAAATGTTTTGATATTCTCCTTAGCAAGCTTCTGGAACACCTCCTCATCACCTGTCTTGCGGATACTCTCTCCGCAACAGTTCTCCTTGCTGCCCAGAATACCAAAATCCACCCCGGCCTTATTAAGGATACTGGATGTGGCTACCGCTAATTTTTTTGATCTTGGGTCATAGCTGGGATAGCACCCTGGAAAATATAAAATATCCATCCCCTCTGCGAACGTATTGACGGAAAGGCCTTTTGCCCAATCTCCCCGTTTTGCCCGTTCTTCGCTTAGCGTGTTGCCTTCCCCGACAAGGCTTCCTCTTATGGTGCGGATGGGCTTGACAGAGGTCGGGAACACCCCGTATTCCGTGGCGATTCTGCGCAAGGCGATTCCCGATTCCACCTGTTTGACGTCCCTGGGGCACTGTTGGGGGCATCTTCCGCAGGTGGTACAGAGCCATATATCTTCGCTTTCTATATCGGTCATGCCAAAGGTTGCCTCCCTGACCAGTTTGCGCATGCTGAAGTTTCTCACCCTGTTCCACGGACAAACCGTATCGCACAACCCGCATTGGAAGCATCTTTTAAAGGCATCTCCACCGCTCGCTTTGATGACATCAACAATCTCTTTATACTCGGCTACATTCTCCACTGTTTTTCTTAGCCTTCCCTTTTGTCTGAATTTATTGACCCTTCTGCGACATTCGAGCAATAATATCGGTTACCTTATCAAAACCATACTTGTCTATCAATGATTCCAGTCCCGCTTCCGCTTCTTCCGTTTCTACTTGCTCTTCCACTTCTTCCTCCCTTTCTTCGTATGTCAAGGCATCGACCAGACACCACTTAACACACAAAGGCTCATCTTCACCTTCGCACATATCGCATTTCAACGGGAGGCCGGAATCAGGCTCTTTGAATTCGCTCCTGGATGGACAAGAAGCCCTGCAGAATGCACACTCTTCGTATTCTTTCCCATCAAGTAGATATTTGTTCCTACCCGCGCACTCTGCCGGAGTATACTCTCCCGCATACACGGGAACGTATATGTCTTTTATCGGGTGACGAATCACACGAATACGAGACCTTGCGGGATTATTGCTGCTATATTTCGGCGTGGCATGAAAAGCTGAGCAGACAACCTCGCATGCCCGGCAACCGTTGCATTCGTCAGCGTTAACTTTTATTGTTTTAATGATTTTCTTTTTTTTCTCACCCATGACGGTTACCACCTCTCCACTTTATTTCATTTCATCATCAGCCGAAGCCTTTTTTTCAGGAACATGTTCTCCATTGCCAGATAAAATCCCTCTCTCGATAAACTCTTTACTCACATAATCCAAGCCTATTTCATCCAAGGTTTCCTTGGTAGGGATGCCGTCATCGTTCCAACCTTTAAGCTTATAATATGCGTCTAAGAGTTCTTTCTCGAGTTCGGGAAATCTTTTTTTCCAATGGTTCTCCGGCGGCTTTTCATCCTTTCGCCTCATGCCTCTTCTGATATTGATGGCCCTGACTAAGGTTCGATATCTTTTAATCGCCCTTGTCAATTTTTCTTCATCCATATCGATGCCGGCACCTGCGGAAATAAATTTCGGGTAATTATGGATATGATACGGCGGCTTTAGTGGAAATGACGACAAACCCGCGCACATCCCGAGGGCGTCATCGATATAGTGCATTCGCTCCTGCCAATCAACGATATCACAACACATCTGAACCGTCGGGAAATAAGGCATGGATTTTTCTCCACGCGGTTCCCACTCCAAAAGAATCTGTTTGAACTTTTCATCAGGGACCTGAAACCAATCCTTTACAAAC
>JAFGGA010000106.1 GCA_016930835.1 Deltaproteobacteria bacterium | reverse complement strand
CCCTTAACACCCCCTAAAGAGAGATAACCACCGGGCTCTAAGGAGATATGAGGTTTGACTTCCCCCGTCAGGTAAAGGGCTATGCTTTTTCTTTCCAAGTCATTGGACCAGACAATGGCCTTTTTTTCAAACTCCCCCCTTACACTGCTGGTATCTATTGATAATGTGATATTCCCTGTCCCACCGGGAGAGATGACCCTGTCATATTGGGTCGCGAAACAGCCTCAGGAGTGGGTTACCTTTTTTATGTTTAGCGTGGCCATTCCTCGATTTGATACGACAAAAGTATGGGCCAAGTCCGCTCCTTCAAAAACAGGGGAAAAGGTATGCCTGGCCTGTTCAATATGGATAACGGGCCCATCTTCAGTGTGTGCTGAATAGGCCTTAGTGCTGCAAAGCAGGACGATGACCACAACCTGAGAGAGTCGGAATAGGTTTTGATATTGAATTCCTGGAAGGTTCATTTTGATTTACCCTATGGTTTGTTCCGCCATTTGTCAAGATCATTGAGGAATTGGAAAACTCCCCATTTTATTATTGACAGCCAAATAGCTTTCAGCATATAAATGATATTTAATAATATAAATAACACACAGCATCTAATTTCCATTCAAACTTCTGAATCATTCTCGTATAATGGGCATTGAAGAAAGAAAAGAGCGTGAGAAAGAGCAGCGCCGCCAGCAGATCATCAATGCCGCGGAGAGGGTCTTTGCAGCAAAGGGATTCAGCGGGGCAACTATAGAGAACATTGCCGAAGAAGCGGAACTGAGCCCGGCTACCTTATATCTCTATTTCAAGAACAAGGACGAACTTTATGCATCTCTGAACCTTAAGATGCTGAAAGTCCTTGTTGAAAAGATAGAGGATGTACGCAATCGTAAAAATCTAAGCCCTGCAAAGAAAATCAGGGCCTTAGAAAATGCCCTGTATGATGTATATGAGCATGATCCAATGAATGTGATAAACGTCCTTCGATTTCAATCCAGTGAAGAACTCAAAAACCTGTCACCCGAGCTTGCGAACCAGATCAAAGATGACGCGAGAAAATATCTGAGAGCCATCGCCGGAATTTTCGAAGACGGGGTCCAAATAGGCTCCTTCCTGGACCGTCATCCTGTGGCCTTTGCCGACATCGTTTGGGGCCTTTTTGCCGGTCTGGTGCTATGGGAGCACACGAAAAAAGGGTTTGATCCTAGAAAGGATTTTTTAAGGCCGACGCTGGGATTTGCTATTGAAATCATCAGCCGGGGCATTAAGAAAAATGGACGATTGAATATTGACAATTGACGATTTATCAATAATCAATCTTCAATCGAAAATTGTCAATCAAAGGAGGAGGTTTGAAGAGATGAACGATCTTCCAATGACCTTTCCCAAAATTCTCATCCATAACGCCGAGAGATTTCCCCCCACTAAGGCAGCCATACGTGAAAAGGACTACGGTATATGGCAGTCCTATTCCTGGCAGGACTACCTTGACCAGGCGAGGGACTTTGCCCTGGGACTGGCAGCCCTGGGCTTTGAAAAGGATGATAAAATAGCCATTATCGGGGACAACAGGCCCCAGCTTTACTGGGGCTTAGCGGGCTGCCAGTGTTTAGGGGGCGTACCCGTTCCTCTTTACCAGGACGCCATACATAAGGAACTTCACTATATTGTGAATCATTCGGAGTGCAAGTTTGCCCTGGCGGAAGATCAGGAGCAGACCGATAAGCTCATGCATTTGAAAGATGAGATCCCAAGGCTAAAATACATTATCTATGATGACCCCAGGGGGCTCCAAAACTACAAGAAGGACTGGCTTATCGCTTTTACCGATGTCCAGGAGATGGGCCGTAAGTTCGACAAAGAAAATCCTGACTATTTCATGAATGCGGTCAATGACGTGAAGCCCGACGACATGTCTATTATTGTATACACCTCGGGGACCACCGGTAATCCCAAAGGGGTCATGCTGACGCACCGTAAGATTGCAGAGTGTTCCAGGGGTTTTCTACAGTGGGATAATCTCGACCAAATTGAAGAGGTCATGGCCTACCTCCCAATGGCCTGGATCGGAGACCACATCTTCTCTTACGGCCAGGCTCTTTGTGCCGGATTTACCGTCAATTGTCCGGAAAGCACCTCAACAACGGTCCTTGACCAGAAGGAGATCGGACCCACCCATATCTTTGCACCCCCACGTATCTGGGAGAATATCCTGACCCAGATCATGATCAAGATTGAGGATTCCGCCTGGATAAAGCGGAAGGCATTTGACTACTTCATGATGGTGGCCAGCCGGGTTGAGAAAAAGAGGATTGCCAATGAATCCGTACCGCTCATTGACAGTATTCTTTATAGGATAGGTGATTTTATCATCTATGGGCCCTTAGTCGATAACCTCGGCATGAGTAAGATCAAGGTGGCCTATACAGCCGGGGAGGCCATTGGCCCGGAGATATTCGAGTTTTATAGGTCCCTTGGGATCAACCTGAAGCAGCTCTATGGCATGACCGAAAGCACCGCCTATATATCCATGCAAAAGGACGGTGATATCGACAATGAGAGCGTAGGACCTCCGGCGCCAGGGGTTGAGATAAAGATATCAGACAATGGTGAAGTCCTGTACAAGAGCCCGGGCAACTTTATCGGTTACTTTAAGAACCCGGAGGCCACGGCTGAGACCCTTGAAGATGGATGGCTCCATTCAGGGGATGCCGGTTATATGACGGAACGAGGGCACCTCAAGATCATAGACCGGGCCAAGGATGTGAGTAAATTGAACGATGGCACTATGTTCGCGCCCAAATATATAGAAAACAAGCTCAAATTCAGCCCATATATCAAAGAGTCCGTGGCCCACGGCAAGGATAGGGATTATGTGGCCGTTTTCATTGATATCGATTATGGTGCCGTGGCAAACTGGGCCGAAAGACGGCATATCGGCTTTACAAGTTACACGGATCTTGCCCAGAAGCCCCCGGTCTATGAACTCATTAAAGACGAGATCCTTAAGGTCAACAAAAGTCTGAGCAAGGATCCCAGGCTTAAGAACTCTCAGATAAAGCGGTACCTCCTGTTTCACAAGGAATTGAACCCGGATGACGGTGAAATTACCCGCACTCGAAAAGTCAGGAGAAAGTTCGTGGCAGAAAAATATGGTAAACTCATAGAGGCCCTTTACACGCCAGGCCAGGAGAATGTGGATGTGGAAGCAACATTTACTTACGAAGATGGCCGGACAACCACCATGAAGGCCAATCTTAAAGTCCGTGGCGTCGAAACTTTTTAGGATAAACCCATGGATTGAAATGTCATTGCGAGTGAAACGAAGCAATTTCAAAAATTAGGAGACTGCCACGCCCTTTGGCTCACAATGACGTGGTAAAAATTATAGTATGTTTTTAACAGCAAAGCAGGTAAGCCATGAATGAAAAAAAGGAACCCATACTCCGTGCAGAAAATATCACCATCTCATTTGGTGGCCTGCAGGCCCTCGACGGCGTCAGCTTAGTGATCTATCCCGGCGAGATTTTGGGCATCATCGGCCCCAATGGCGCCGGAAAGACGACCATGCTCAACATTATAAACGGGTTCTATAAGCCCGATAAAGGTCGCATCATCTTTGAAGGCAGGGAGCGTCCAAAAAAAATGAAACCGGATCTCATAGCGGCCCAGGGAATCGCCAGGACATTTCAGAATCTGGCCCTCTTCAGCGGGATGTCAGCCCTTGGAAACATCATGGTAGGGCGGACCATGTTGATGCATTCCAACATCTTTTCCCAGGGACTTTACTGGGGTTTCAGCCAGAAAGAGGAGATTGAGCACAGGAGGGCCGCGGAGCGGATCATCGATTTTCTTCAGATCGAAAACATCCGCCGAACACCCGCCAGTATGCTCCCTTACGGTCTGCGGAAGAGGGTGGAACTGGCAAGGGCCCTGGCCGCAGAGCCCAAGCTCCTTCTCTTAGACGAACCCATGGCTGGCATGAACTTAGAAGAGAAGGAGGACATCGCACGGTTCATTCTGGATGCCAATGAAGAATTGGGTTACACCATCGCCCTTATCGAGCATGACATGGGGGTGGTCATGGATATCTGCGACCGGATCGTAGTACTGGATTTCGGTAAAAAAATCGCTGAAGGGACCGCGGATGAAATTAAGGCAGATCCCAAGGTGATTAAGGCTTATTTAGGGGAGGCAGGAGGTTAAAATAAGTGAGCTAAAATGCCTAAAGTGAACTAAAATGAGCTAAAGTTAAAAATGAAAAGACATCTGATATTATATCTTATTTCTCAAACTTTAGGCACTTTAGTTCACTTTAGCTCACTTTAGACACTTAATAACCGCCTTCTCGTTCTCATTTGGGAGCTAAGCTGAGCCGAGATTAACATCTTTAAAGGAGATGAGTTATGGCTTTTTTCTTTGAAGTACTGGTTACCGGGCTTATGGTGGGTATCATGTATTCACTGGTTGCCCTTGGATTTGCTCTTATCTTCAAGGCATCCGATGTCTTCAACATGGCACAGGGGGATATGAGCCTTCTGGCCGGTCTTGCCCTGGTCGGTTTTTTGGAACTCAATTTTCCTCTTTGGTTGGCCCTCCTCTGTACGATCGCCATCATGACCGTTTTGGCATATGGCACCGTATTCATTGTTCTGAAGCCCCTGGTTGCTCGGCCTCCAATCATGCTCTTCATGGCAACCTTCGGTCTGGCGTACATGATACAGGGTATTGGGCAGTCCATATGGGGAACCCAGGCAAAAGGACTCAATCTTGGGATTCCGGATATCCCTGTTACAATAGGAGGTCTTTTTCTCAGCACCTTTGATCTCACTTTTGGAGCTGTTGCCGGCATTTTAGTGGTCATCCTCGTATGGTTTTTCCATAAGACAAGGACTGGCCGGGCTCTTCGGGCCGTGTCCGATGATCACGAGGCGGCCCTTTCCGTCGGTATTCCCTTGCTGAAGGCCTGGGCCGTGACATGGATGATCGCCGGTATAGTGGCCGTGGTGGCAGGTATTGCCTGGGGGACTCGCATGGGCGTCCAGTTCAGCATCTCGTACATTGCGTATAAGGCCCTGCCAGTCCTTATTATCGGCGGCCTTGACAGCATTATGGGGGTCATCATCGCCGGCCTTGTCGTAGGGGCCGGGGAGAACCTATCTGAGGTCTTCATAGGACCCTACGTGGGTGGGGGAATTCAGACGTTTTTTCCGTATCTGATAGCGCTGCTTGTCCTTTATTTTAAACCTTACGGTCTGTTCGGAAAAGAGATTATAGAGAGGGTATAGATCATGTTCTATAGAGAGTGCGGCAACTACAAGGACAGCTACGCCAGTGACATGGCGATCTTTCCGATTCCCTTAGATCAATATGGATTCATCATAATGATGATCTTCGCTTTTTTAGTCATACCGCTCACCGCCAGTGACTATTGGCTTTCCAATATTATGATCCCGTTTTACTGCTTTGGGCTTTCCGCCATCGGCCTCAACATCCTGGCAGGATACGCGGGACAGATCTCAATAGGGCATGCAGCCTTCATGGCTGTCGGTGCTTATGCCTCATTGATCCTGTATGGACGCTACGGCATTCCTCTCATTCCGAGCATTCTCGGGGGCGGCTTGATTTCCTCAGCCGTGGGGACCATTTTCGGTCTGCCATCTTTGAGGATCAAGGGATTCTACCTGGCTATTGCTACATTGGCATCCCAGTTTATTATACAATGGATCATTGTGCACTGGCAGTGGGTCAGTGGAGGGGTCTTCGGAACCGTCGAAACTCCTGATATGCAAATATTCGGATTACTGATTAACACGCCGGTAAAAAAATACTTCCTGACATTGGGCTGGGTGGTAGTGCTCGCTATCGTTGCAAAGAATCTTGTCAGAGGCCAATTAGGACGAAATTGGCAGGCCATCCGAGATGTGGACTACGCGGCCGAGATCATCGGTGTGAACCTGTACAAAGATAAGTTGATCGCTTTTGCCGTTAGCACCTTTTATGCCGGAATCTCAGGCTCTCTGATCACATTCTGTTACTATGGGGCCGCCAATATCGAGGAGTTTCATGTGATGGTTTCTTTTGCCCTTTTGGGCATGATCATTATCGGAGGACTGGGAACCATTCTCGGCTCTTTTTTTGGTGCCGGCTTCTTCGTCCTGCTTCCAATCGGGATCAACCAAGTGTTGGGGAATTTCATGGCAGTCGTACCCAGTGAAATTCTATCCAACCTTGAGGCGATCATATTTGGTGGATTGATCGTGCTCTTCCTGATTGTGGAACCTTACGGCATGGCCAGACTCTGGCATACTATTAAGGACAAGATGCGGCTGTGGCCGTTTCCGTATTAGGATGGTAAACGGTTGATTCGTTAATTCGTTGATTTATTAATTGGTTAATTTGTTGAGTCATTGGATTTTAAACCGTACAACTATTCGAACATTTGCCCACTCAACCGTCTTTAAAAGATAAGGATTTTGTCAACCACGTAACGTAACCATTAACCATTAAGAAAAGGAGGAAATGACCGTGAGACGCAAACTGTTTTTTACAATTTTTATTTTGGTTTTGGTGGTCGGTATGGTGCTGATTTTTGGTCCGACAATGGCCGCCGAAGAAAAAAAGAAAGAACCCCTCAAGCAGTACATCCCCGTTATTTCATATTGGACCGGGCCCTTTGCAGCAGGCGGTAGCGGGATTGGAGGTGGCTGGGAAGACTTCATGGAGTTGATGAACCTTGAGGGCGGTATCAACGGCATCATGTACGAATGGGAAGAATGTGAATCCGCGTACAATGTTGCACGGGGTATCGAGTGTTACGAGCGTGTCAAGACGCATGATCCCAAACCGGTTGTCGTACACCCCATCAGCACAGGGATTACATACGCCTTGATCCCCAAAGGGATAGAAGATAAAATCCCTATCGTATTTGAAGGTTACGGCCGGGCCGATGCAGCGGATGGACGGGTTTTCGAATGGGCCTTTAACTTTCCCACCAATTACTGGTCTCAGAACACTGCAAAGATCAAGTGGATCGCCATGAAGCAAGGCTGGGACGGCAAAGATATGGGTAAAATTGGCGAATACCTCAAGGGCCTGAAGATCGCCAACCTGCATATCGATGTTCCCTATGGCCAGGAGACCAAGCCCATCCTGGATGCCATGGCCAAGAAATACGGCTTCACAGTCAGGCATTTCCCCGTATCCTGGCCCGGCATCGACCAGAAGGCACAGTGGATGGACATCGCCCGTCGCTTTAAAGCTGACTGGGTTATCAACCGCAACTGGGGTGTTTCCTGCACCGTACCGCTTAAAGAGGCTGCCAGGCTCGGCTTCCCCAGCAATCGTATCTTGGGTGTCTGGTGGTGCGGTTCTGAAGAGGACGTACTGCCCGCCGGACCCGCTGCCAAAGATTATTTTTCGACTAATTTCCACGGTGTCGGGAGGGATTTTCCTCTGCTTAAACGGATTGTGGATAAGGTCTATGGCGCCATGAAAGGACACATCTCCTTTACCCGCGTGGGATCTGTATATTATAATCGCGGTGTGGTCACGGGAATCACCATGCACGAAGCCCTTCTCACAGCCCAGAAAAAATTCGGGGTTAAAGTCATTTCCCCTGAAGAGATGCGCTGGGCACTGGAGCACATGAACATCACCATGGAGCGGATCAAAGAAATGGGCGCCGAAGGCCTGATGCAGCCCATCAAAACCTCCTGCGAGGATCACGAGGGAGGAGGAATGATCTTTATTCAGCAATGGGATGGCAACAAGTGGATCAATACCGGGGATGTCGTTGAACCCATGAAGGACTTTGTCAGGGGTATGATAGAGGAATCTGCGGCAAAATATGCCAAAGAGAAGGGTATCACGCCTCGAACCTGCAAATGATCCTGATGAAGTGTGATTCGGGGAAGGGCGAGTGTTAAAGCTCCCCTTCCCTCTCTTACCTGACAAACCGGGATTAAGGAATTGCCAATTGAGGATTTTAGGAATTGAAGCGATGATCATATTATAATTCCTTAATCCCTGAATTTTCACGTTCCTGAAAAAAAAAATTATTTTCCTTTTAACCGACTAATAGGGGGAAAAGGTCAAATATGGCTACAAAGGAAGAGCCTTTACTAAAGGTCAACAACATCGAGGTCAT